>NZ_AECZ01000016.1 GCF_000179555.1 Solidesulfovibrio fructosivorans JJ] | reverse complement strand
GAAAGGGGTTGGGGGCGCGCCTGAACAATGCTGGCTTTGAAGTGGGGCGCGGCCTGCCTCCAAGTATGGGGCGTTTGCCCAGGGCCGCCGGCCGACAACAATTCCCCCCGACCGCCTACGGTATTCTTCTTATGACTGTCCGCGAACTCCTCAAAAAAACGGAATCGTACCTGGCCGAAAAGGGCGTGGATGCGCCCCGGCTCTCGGCCCAGCTCCTCCTCGCCCATGCGCTGGGACTGGACCGGCTGGGGCTGATTCTGGCCATGGACCGTCCCTTGATCGAGGCCGAACTGGACGCCTACCGGCCCCTTGTCGCCCGGCGCGGCCAGGGCGAGCCCGTGGCCTATCTGCTCGGCGAGCGCGAATTCTACGGTCTCTCTTTTGCCGTCTCGCCCGACACCCTCATCCCGCGCCCGGAGACCGAGGGCATTGTCGAGCACGCTCTGGAGCTGTTCCCGGGCGACGGGCCGGGGAGCCTGGCCGATCTCGGCACGGGCTCGGGCTGTCTGGCCGTGACCCTGGCCGTCAAATGGCCCCTCGCAACCGGCGTGGCTTTGGATAGAAGCGCCGGGGCGCTGACGGTTGCCCGGGGCAATGCCGCGCGCCATGGCGTGGACGGCCGGCTCGATTTCGTGGAGGCGGATTTTGCCGCCCTGCCGGTGCGCCAAGGAGGGTACGGGCTTGTCGTGTCCAACCCGCCGTACGTGAGCGCGGCCGAGTACCGGGCCTGTTCCTTCGAGGTGCGCGATTTCGAGCCGCAAGGCGCGCTGGTGCCCGGCGAAAGCGGGCTCGAGGCCGTGCCGGTGGTGGCGCGAACCGCCTTTGACCGGCTGGCCCCGGGCGGCTGGCTGCTCGTCGAAATCGGCTGGGAGCAGGGCCCGGCTGCCGCCGCTGTCCTGGCCGAGGCCGGTTTCGCGGATGTGGCCGTGCGCCGCGATCTGGCCGGCCATGACCGGGTGGTGGAGGGGCGAAAGCCCGCCTGAGCGGGATGCGGCGTGTTGCCTCACTACGGACCCGTAAGCTAGGACCGGATATATCAAGCAACGGTCCGGTCCGGGCCGGGAAAGTGAGGTCCCATGCCGCCGCGATCCACCAGGGAGAAAATCCTGCTTGCCCTTGCCGTGGCCGTGCCGGCGCTGCTGGTGGCGGGCAGGTTGGCCATCACCGCCGCCGACTTCGACCTCTGGGGCTACCTCGCCTTCGGCCGTCTCTTCTGGCGGCAGGGCTTCCCTTATAAAGACGTCTTTGCCTACACCCCGACGCTGACCCCGTGGGTCTACCACGAGTGGCTGACCGGGGTCGTCTACTATCCGCTTTTGACCGCCTGCGGCATGGCCGGCATCCAGGCCCTGCGCTACCTCGCCGCGGCCGGGGTCTGCCTGGGCGTTTTCGCCGCCTCGCGGGTCCGGCGGGCCGATGCCGTCACGAGTGGTCTTTTCTGCTTCGTTGCCGGCGAGCTGCTGGTGATCGGGTTCGCCCCGGCCCGGGCGCAGATTTTCACTTACCTGTTCTTCGCCGTGTTCCTGTGGCGGCTGGAGGCCTTTCGCGCGGACGGGAAGTGGAAGCGGCTTGGGTGGCTGCCGCTTATGATGCTCGTCTGGGCCAATCTCCACGGCGGCTTTCTGGCCGGGCTCGGGCTGGTCGGGCTGTACGCGGCCGGGGCGCTGCAACGGCGGCGCGGCGTTTTCCCTTTGGCCGCCTGCGGACTCGCCTGCGCCCTGGTGACGCTGGTGAACCCGTACGGGCTCGATTATTGGACCTATCTGCTCGCGGCCATACGGCTTCCCCGGCCGGACGTGGCCGAGTGGGCCTCGGTCTGGCGGGCGATCGGACTGGGCAGGCTGGCCGTTAACGCCTGGATATTGCTGGGCATGGCCGGGTTGACCGCGTTTTTCCTGGTCAAACGCCGCCACCGCGACCTGACGGACTTGCTGGTCCTCGGGGTGACGGCCTGGATGGCCATGGGGCATTTGCGCCACCAGATTTTTTTCATTCTGGCCTTTGCCGCGCTGCTCCCGTCGATTTTCGCCGACGGCAAGGGGATCGAGGCCGGCCCGGCCCTTTCCAGGCTGGCGAAGCGGTATCGCTGGCTGCCCGTGGCTCTTGGAGGGTTTGTGGCGGCGCTTGCCGTCAACTTCGTGCTGGCGACGCCCTGGCGCATCACCGCCCCGGACTGCGACGCGCCGGGAGCGGGGGATTTTTCCTATCCCGTGGGGGCGGTGGAATGGCTGCGGGAGCACGGTCGCCTGCGCGGCAACGTGCTGGCCCATTTCAACTGGGGCGAGTGGTTGTCCTGGAACGAGTATCCGGCGGTCAAGGTGGCCATGGACGGCCGCTACGAGACGGTCTACCCGCGTCCGGTCCACGAGGCCTATTTCCGTTTCATCAATGCCGGGCCGGGCTGGCGTGATTTCCTCGAGGCCTACCCGCCGGACGTGATTCTTTTAAGTATCCACGATCCGGTCATCGCCGCCCTGGCCGCCGATCCCGGCTGGCGTCTGGTCCGTCGCGGCCGGGGCAGCCTGCTGTTCGTGCGCGCCGGCGCAGGGGAGCGGTGACGCGCAAGCGGCGGTTGCGTCTTTTGAGGGGGAATTTTCTTCGGATAATCGCAATATGGTATTGTCCACCAAATACGTGTTGTGGCATAGTTTCGCCAAGGGCCGTGCTTGGGCCGGCCCAAGGAGGCGCTATGGGAGCGACGTGTGAAAGTATCGCCGAGAAAATTCGAAGCCAATCCCCGGTTCTTGCCGCGTGCCTTTGCGATGCCCAAAATGCTCCGCTACGGAAAGCCGGGTTGGAGGCCCTGGGCAAAGCTCTCGGTGTTGCGGGCGACCTGGACAAGCTGGTCGAGCCCGTCTCCGATGCGGCCAACGTCGACAAGATAAAGGCCGCGGAAGAAGCCTTCAGGCACCAGCTGAGCCGACTGGCCGTCGTGAAGGAAGCGAACGCCTGCGGGCCGCAAAGCGAATTGGACAGCATCAATGCGCAAGACTTTAGATCGCTGAAAAAAATAAATATCTATGCAAAATGGACGCTGTCCATCCTTATCGTGGCAGGTTTTTTCGGCGTTCTTATTGCCCAGTATTGGTACGAGCCTTCGGGACCGCTGGGGACTCCCCAGGCAAAGGAACAGCTTGCCCTGTTGATTGGCGCCCTGATTGCCGCGTTTACCTCCGTCGTGCAATATTTCTTTGGTTCAAGCGTGGGCAGTGCCGAAAAAATGATGTTGCTGCAAAACAAGGAACCGGGGGCATCGGGTGCGCCCCAGGCCGGCAATCCGCCGGCCGCGACGCCGCCAGCCTCGACGCCGCCGGAAACGCCGTAAGGGCCGTCCGCGTCCGGTCGCGTCCCCGCGCTGTCGGCCCAGCACGCGCGGGAGACGGTTTGTCCAGGCCCTTCGCAAGCGGCTTAAAACGTGAAAGGCGGGCTTTCCCCAACCCGAAGGAGAGGAAAGCCCGCCTTTTTCATCGTCCGAGAGGAAGGGACTACACCTTGGGGCCTCCTCCGGCCGCCTCCACCAGGGCCTTGAACCGCGCCTCGTCGATGGTTTCCGTTTCCAAAAGCGTCTGGGCGATGTTTTCCAAAAGCTCCTTCTTGTCGGCCAAAAGCTCGGCCACGCGCTCCTGCGACGCTTCCAGGATCTCCTTGATCTCGGCGTCGAGCTTGGCCGCCGTGGCTTCGGAATATTCCCGTCCGGCCAGCCCGCTCTGTTCCGCACCCAGAAAAACCGGCCGGTTCTGGCGCGGAAAGGTGGCCGGACCGAGGGTCCTGCCCATGCCGTATTCCGCCACCATGGCCCGGGCGATGTCCGTCGCCCGTTGCAGGTCGTTGTGCGCCCCGGTGGAGATGTCGCCGAAGATGAGGCGCTCGGCCCCCCGCCCGCCGAGCAGCACGTCGATTTTGCCGAGCAACTCCGTCTGCGACATGAGGTAGCGGTCCTCGGTCGGGAGTTGCTGCGTCCAGCCGAGCGCCCCGATGCCGCGCGGCACGATGGAAATCTTGTGCACCTCGTCGGCCCCGGGCGTGAAGGTGGCGACCACGGCGTGGCCGGCCTCGTGGTAGGCCACCACCTGTTTTTCCTTGGGATTGATGACGCGGTTTTTCTTTTCCAGGCCGCCCATGATGCGGTCCACGGCCTCTTCCAGGTCGGCCATGCCCACAGCGTCCTTGTCCTTGCGCGCGGCGAGCAAGGCCGCCTCGTTGATGGCGTTGGCCAGATCGGCCCCGGAAAAACCCGGCGTCTTGCGGGCGATGACCGAGAGGTCCACTTCGGGGCCCAGGATGACCTTGGCCGCGTGCACGCGCAGGATGGCCTCGCGTCCGGCCACGTCCGGCTTGTCCACCAGCACCTGCCGGTCGAAGCGCCCGGCCCGCAAAAGCGCCGGATCGAGGGTCTCGGGCCGGTTGGTGGCGGCCATGATGATAACCCCCACGCGCGGGTCGAAGCCGTCCATCTCGACGAGCAGCTGGTTTAGGGTCTGCTCCCGCTCGTCATGTCCCCCGACGATGGCCCCGGCCCGGGATTTGCCGATGGCGTCGAGCTCGTCGATGAAGATGATGCATGGGGCCTTTTCCTTGGCCTGGACGAACAGCTCGCGGACCCGGGCCGCGCCAACGCCCACGAACATTTCCACGAATTCCGAGCCGGAGATGGAAAAAAACGGCACCCCGGCCTCGCCGGCCACGGCCCGGGCAAGCAGCGTCTTGCCCGTGCCCGGCGGGCCGATGAGCAGCACGCCCTTGGGCATTTCGCCGCCGAGCCGCCGGAAGCGGTCCGGGGTCTTCAGGTAATCGACGATCTCCACGAGTTCGGCCTTGGCCTCGTCGCAACCGGCCACGTCGGCGAAGCGGGTGGAGAGATCCTTCTCGGCGTAGACGCGGGCCTTGTTCTTGCCGAAGGCCATGACGCCGGCCCCCGGGTTCAGGCGCTGCATGAGGAAATACCAGATGCCGAAGAAGATCATGATGGGGATGATCCAGGACAGGATGTCGCGCAGAAAGGTGGATTCGGGCTGGGCCCGGAAATGGACGTTGTACTTGGCCAGTTCGTTGGACAGGTCCTGGGCGACCCGGCGGGTGACGAACTCCTCGTCCTTGGGCTCCTTGGTCGCGGCGTCCGGCACCTTCATGGTTCCTTCGATGACGTCGCCTGTGATGGAGACTTCGGTGATGTCCCCGGCCTGGAGTTTCTTCAGGAACTCGGAGTAGGGCAGGTTTTTCGGACCGTAGGTGGTGACGATGAAGTTGTTGAGGAGCAAAACGCCCCAGATGGCGATGAGCACGTACCAAAGGGAAAATCGATGATGTTTTTCCATGTTCTTCACAGAGGACTCGATGGCTGGTAGGTTGAGATTCGGTTTTTATCGTTACGGCTTCTACGGAAATTCGCGTTTCTTTGCAACGCGTGGCGCAAAAAACGGGTCGAGCGGGGCGGGCGGAAAAAAATGAGGAAAATTAAAAAAAAGTTGTTGCCAAGGTTGGGGCACCCGCGTAATAAACCCACTTCGCGTCCGCCTGAAGCGGATGTGGCCGTGAGCGAACGAAAAAGACTTGACAATCCGGCTTTGCCGAGCTAACAGATTGCCTCTTGGGCGCTGGCGTAGCTCAACTGGCAGAGCAGCTGATTTGTAATCAGCAGGTTGCGGGTTCGAGTCCCATCGCCAGCTCCAGAGCGGAGGGGTTCCCGAGTGGCCAAAGGGAACAGACTGTAAATCTGTCGGCGTACGCCTTCGGTGGTTCAAATCCACCCCCCTCCACCATAACGCGCGAATGCTGTAGGAGACAGGAAGCCCTGTCGCATGTACTACGTGTGACATACGCGGGAATAGCTCAATTGGCTAGAGCATCAGCCTTCCAAGCTGAGGGTTGCGAGTTCGAGTCTCGTTTCCCGCTCCAATGCCTCCCGTGTCCTACGCATTTTATAGAGGCCCACGTAGCTCAGTCGGTAGAGCACTTCCTTGGTAAGGAAGAGGTCACCGGTTCAAATCCGGTCGTGGGCTCCATATCCGAATTCACCCAAAAATCCGAAGTCAAACCGCTGCTTAGGGGGACGACATGGGCAAGGCGAAATTTGAGCGGAAAAAGCCGCACGTCAACATCGGCACCATCGGGCACATCGACCACGGCAAGACCACGCTGACGGCCGCCATCACGCGCCTGGCCAGCCTCAAGGGGTTTGGCGAGTACATCCCCTTCGACCAGATCGACAAGGCCCCCGAGGAAAAGGAACGCGGCATCACCATCGCCACGGCCCACGTCGAATATGAGACCGACAAGCGCCACTATGCGCACGTCGACTGCCCGGGCCACGCCGACTACATCAAGAACATGATCACCGGCGCCGCCCAGATGGACGGCGGCATCCTGGTGGTGGCCGCAACCGACGGCCCCATGCCCCAGACCCGTGAGCACATCCTGCTCGCCCGTCAGGTCGGCGTGCCCCAGCTCGTCGTCTTCATGAACAAGGTCGACCTGGTCGACGACCCCGAACTGCTCGAGCTGGTCGAACTCGAAGTGCGCGAGCTTTTGACCAAGTACGGCTTCCCCGGGGACGACATTCCGATCATCAAGGGTTCGGCCCTGAAGGCCCTTGAGGCCGAAGGCCCGGACAGCCCGGACGCCAAGCCGATCTTCGAGCTGCTCGACGCCTGCGACGCGTACATCCCCGAGCCCAAGCGCGACGTGGACAAGCCGTTCCTCATGCCCATCGAGGACGTGTTCTCCATCTCCGGCCGCGGCACCGTGGTCACCGGCCGTGTCGAGCGCGGCATCATCACCGTGGGCGACGAAGTGGCGATCATCGGCATCAAGGATACGGTCAAGACCACCTGCACCGGCGTCGAGATGTTCCGCAAGATCCTCGACCAGGGCCAGGCCGGCGACAACGTCGGCGTGCTCCTTCGCGGCGTCAAGCGCGACGAGGTCGAGCGCGGCCAGGTTCTGGCCAAGCCGGGCTCCATCACGCCGCACCGCAAGTTCAAGGCCGAGGTCTACGTTCTCAACAAGGAAGAGGGCGGCCGCCACACCCCGTTTTTCACCGGCTACCGTCCCCAGTTCTATTTCCGCACGACCGACATCACGGGCGTCGTGACCCTGGCCGAGGGCGTCGAGATGGTGATGCCCGGCGACAACGCCACCTTCAACGTGGAACTGATCGCCCCCATCGCCATGGAAAAGGGCCTGCGCTTCGCCATCCGCGAAGGCGGCCGCACCGTTGGCGCCGGCGTCGTTTCGGAAATCGTGGAGTAGAAAATGCGCATCAACATCCAGTTGCAGTGCACCGAGTGCAAGCGCAAGAATTATTCGACGGAAAAAAACAAGAAGAATACCACCGGCCGCCTCGAGGTCAAGAAGTACTGCCCGTTCGACCATAAGCATACGGTCCATCGGGAAACCAAGTAGGCGCCGGGTATTAACGCAGGGCAGTAGCTCCAACGGTAGAGCATCGGACTCCAAATCCGAGGGCTGGGGGTTCGAATCCCTCCTGCCCTGCCATATATCGAGCAAGGCGAGGTCATGGCCAAAGAAAAGACACAGGCGGCCCAGGGCGCTGACAAGCCCCTCAAGGCCGCGGCCGGCAAGCCCTCCGCCAAGGCGGAGGCCTCGGCCAAGTCCGGAAAATCCCTTACGGGTTACGTCAAGGCGGCCCAGGAGTTTTTCGAACAGTCCAAGGTCGAACTGAAGAAGGTGACTTGGCCCACGCGCCAGGAAACCATCAAGACCGGCGTCGCCGTTTTGGTTTTCAGCGTCATTATGGCCATTTACCTCGGCGTCGTCGACATGGCCCTCTCCAGGCTTGTCGCGTTCATTTTATCGTAACGGGATCGATCATGACCGAACAGGAAGGCTCCGGCGAACAGCGCGTACCCGCGCGGTGGTATATTGTCCACACCTACTCGGGTTTTGAGAACCGTGTGGAGCAGACCATCCGCGAGATGATGCGCACCGGCCAGGATGGCGGGAGCATCGAGGAAGTCGTCGTTCCCACGGAAAAGGTCATCGAACTGGTCAAGGGGGAGAAACGGACATCCACCCGCAAGTTCTACCCGGGGTACGTCATGGTCAAGATGTCCATGAACGACAACTCCTGGCACCTTGTGCAGTCCATCCCCCGCGTGACCGGTTTCATCGGCGGCAAGAACCAGCCCACGCCCATGCGCGACAGCGAGGCTGACAAGATTTTGAGCCTGATGGTCAGCCGTCAGGAGCAGCCCAGACCCAAGTACCACTTCGAGCGGGGCGATGATGTCCGCGTCATCGACGGCCCCTTCGGCGGCTTCAACGGCGTCGTCGAGGACGTCAACTACGACAAGGGCAAGCTTCGCGTCTCGGTATCCATCTTCGGGCGGCAGACGCCGGTGGAGCTCGATTTCGTGCAGGTGAGCAAAAACTAACGGGCGTCGTCCCGCTTAAGGATACGCATCATGGCCAAGAAGATCGTCGCCAAGGTCAAATTGCAGCTTCCGGCCGGTTCGGCCAACCCGTCTCCGCCGGTCGGTCCGGCCTTGGGGCAGCACGGCGTCAACATCATGGAGTTCTGCAAGGCGTTTAACGCCAAGACGATGGACCAGAAGGGCACCATCATTCCGGCGCTCATCACCATCTACGCCGACCGCTCCTTCACGTTCATCACCAAGACGCCGCCGGCCTCCGTGCTTCTGGTCAAGGCCGCGAAGATCGACAAGGGATCGGGCGAGCCCAACAAGACCAAGGTGGGCAAGATCACCAAGGCCCAGATCGAGGAAATCGCCAGGCTCAAGCTCGTGGACATGACGGCCAAGGACGTGGAAGCGGCTTGCCGCACCATCTCCGGCACGGCTCGCAGCATGGGCATCGACATCGTCTAACCGGCACGACCGCGAGAGGATATTCCGAAATGGCCAAGCACGGCAAAAAATACCGCGAGGCGGTCAAAGACCTTGACCTCACGAATAAATTCGATCTCACCGAAGCCATGGCTCTGACCGTCAAGACGGGCGTAGCCAAGTTCGACGAGACCGTCGACGTCGCCCTGTGCCTGGGCGTCAACCCCAAGTACTCCGACCAGATGGTCCGCGGCGCCGTCTCCCTGCCCCATGGGCTGGGCAAGAGCGTGCGCGTGGTCGCCTTCTGCAAGGGCGACAAGGAGGCCGAGGCCCGCGAGGCCGGAGCCGACATCGCCGGCGGCGACGAGCTGATCGAAAAGATCAAGGGCGGCTTCCTCGACTTCGACAAGGCCGTTGCCACCCCCGACATGATGGCTTCGGTCGGCAAGATCGGCAAGATCCTCGGCCCTCGCGGCCTCATGCCCAACGCCAAGACCGGCACCGTCACCTTTGACATCGCCAAGGCCGTCCAGGAGCTCAAGGCCGGCAAGGTCGAGTTCAAGGTGGACAAGGCCGGTGTGCTCCATGTGCCGCTGGGCAAGCGTTCGTTCGGTGCCGAGAAGCTGCTCGACAACTTCCGGGCCCTGATCGACACCGTCATGCGGCTTAAGCCCTCGGCCGCCAAGGGAACCTATCTGCAGGCCATGGCCCTGGCCACGACCATGGGGCCCGGCATCAAGGTGGACACCCAGTCGGTGCGCAAGCTTCTCGAGGGCTAACCGTAGCTCCCCTTTTTTGCAACCAATTGTCCCCGGCCAAAGGTGCGTCCTTTGGCCTGGGACGATTTTTCGATATAAAACAGGGCATGGAAGGCGAGTCAGAGACAGCGGGTGGGGGTGTCCCCCTTAATTTCCCGCCGAGATTCGGCTTTGGCTCCCTTGAAGGCCCTCCAACCCGCATGTGGAGGTAGGTACCCGTGCAACGTGCGCAAAAAAACGAGATTATCGAACAACTGCGCGCTAAGGCGGACCGGGCCGGCATTGCGGTGGTTACCGACTTTCGGGCGATGACCGTCGAGGAGCTGACCGAATTGCGCGTCAAGCTCCGCGCCGCGGGCATCGATTACCAGGTTGTGAAAAACACCCTGGCCCGTCTGGCGGTGAAAGACGGCGCTCATGATGTCCTGAAGGATCACCTGAAGGAAAACAACGCCATCGCCTTCGGCTACGACGATCCCGTCGTCGCCGCCAAGGTCCTGGTGGACTACGCCAAGACCAGCAAGAAGTTCACGGTCAAGCTCGCCAGCCTCGGCGGATCGCTCATCGACTCCGATGGCGTCGTCGAGCTGTCCAAGCTGCCGAGCAAGCCCGAACTTCTGGCCAAGACCCTTGGCACCATGAACGCCGTGCCCACCAACTTCGTCAGCCTGTTTGCGAACGTCATCCGCGGCATGCTGTACGCGCTGACGGCCATCAAGGACAAAAAGGAAGCCGCCTAAGTCGGTTTTCGCCAAAGCGAACATTCGAAGGAGAAACAGTCCATGTCCGACATCACCAAGGAACAAGTCGTCGATTTCATCGCCAATATGACCGTCCTCGAGCTCTCCCAGTTCATCAAGGAGCTTGAGGAGAAGTTCGGCGTTTCCGCCGCCGCCCCGGCCATGGGCATGATGATGGCCGCTCCCGCCGCCGGTGGCGACGCCGCCGCGGCCGAGGAAGAGAAGACCGAGTTCGACGTCGTGCTGACCAATGCCGGCGGCAACAAGATCGCCGTCATCAAGGTCGTGCGCGCCCTGACCGGTCTGGGCCTCAAGGAAGCCAAGGCCAAGGTCGACGAGCTGCCCTCCACCATCAAGGAAGGCGTGGCCAAGGCCGACGCCGAGGAAGCCAAAAAGCAGCTTGATGAAGCCGGAGCGACCTGCGAAATCAAGTAACGCGCCGCGCGTTTTTGCTGTCGACGTGAAAGAGCGCCCCCTTTCCACAGGGGCGGGGGCGCTCTTTTTGCCTTTTTATCCTGTAAACTCTTTCCGCAGCCACCATCCCGGCGTACCCTCGCCGGACCGGGGCGAAACCGGCGCCAGGCGCGCCTTGCAAGGCCGATGCGGGGCACCGCGCCCCACTCCCTTCCAACGTCGTAGCCCTGCACAGAGGAAAAAATGGCCCAGCTGACCAAAAATTTCGGCAAGATCGTCAAAACGCTGACCATTCCCCATCTGCTCAACCTGCAGATCGACTCCTACGAGCTCTTTCTGCAAAAGGACATTCCTCCCACCAGCCGGGAGGATGCCGGGCTTGAGGGCGTGTTCCGTTCGGTCTTTCCCATCGAGGACTTCAATAGAACCGCCTCGCTGGAGTATGTCAGCTACGAGATCGGCGAGCCAAAATACGACGTTCCGGAATGTATCGTCAAAGGCCTTACCTACGAGGCCCCGTTGCGCATCAAGGTCCGCCTCGTCGTCTACGACGTGGACGAGGAGACCGAAAACCGCACCATCCGCGACATCAAGGAACAGGTCATCTATTTCGGCACCGTGCCGCTGATGACCGAAAAGGGCACGTTCATCATCAACGGCACCGAGCGCGTCATCGTCAACCAGCTCCAGCGCTCGCCGGGCATCATCTTCGAGCACGACTCCGGCAAGAGCCACACCAGCCGCAAGGTGCTGTACTCCTGCCGCGTCATCCCCATGCGCGGTTCGTGGCTTGATTTCGACTACGACCACAAGGACATCCTCTACGTGCGCATCGACCGCCGCCGCAAGATGCCCGCCACCATTTTGTTCAAGGCCATGGGCATGTCGCGCGTCGACATCCTGCGCTACTTCTACGAGATCGAGCACTTCTTCCTCGAGGGCTCCCGCGTGTTTCGGCCGGTGCTGCCGGAGTTCTACCGCAAGGAGAAGGCCTACGCCGAGGTGCGCGACACCGACGGCAAGGTCATCGTGGGCGTGGACAAGCCCATCACTAAGCGCTCCTGGCGCTTGATGCTCGAGGCCGGCATCGAGAAGATCGAGATCGATCCCACGACGCTGACCGGACAGTTCCTGGCCGAGGACATCGCCGATCCGGCCACGGGTGAGGTTTTGGCCGAGGCCGCCGACGAGCTGACCCCCGATCTGGTGGAAAAGCTCAAGGACGCCGGCATCGCCGATTTGCCCGTGCTGCACACCCGGGGCATCGACACCTCGTCCTCGATCCGCGACACCCTCGTTCTCGACAAGACCACCGACACCATTTCGGCCCAGGTCGAAATCTACCGCCGGCTGCGCCCGTCCTCGCCGCCGACTCCGGAAATCGCGGCCAACTTCTTCGAGAACCTCTTCCGCAATCCGGACTACTACGATCTGTCGCCCGTGGGCCGCTACAAGCTCAATGCCCGGCTCAAGATCGACCAGCCCCTCGATTTCCGCACCCTGGCCAACGACGACATCCTGAAAGCCGTCAAGCACCTGACCTTCCTCAAGGATTCGCACGGCCCGGCCGACGACATCGACCACCTGGGCAACCGCCGGGTGCGCCCCGTGGGCGAGCTGGTGGAAAACCAGTACCGCATCGGCCTCGTGCGCATGGAACGGGCCATCAAGGAGCGCATGAGCCTCCAGGAAGTGGCCACGCTCATGCCCCACGACCTGATCAACCCCAAGCCCGTGGCCGCGGTCCTCAAGGAATTCTTCGGCACCTCCCAGCTGTCGCAGTTCATGGACCAGACCAACGCGCTGTCCGAGGTCACCCACAAGCGCCGCTTGTCGGCCCTGGGCCCCGGCGGTCTGACCCGTGAGCGCGCCGGCTTCGAAGTCCGCGACGTGCACACCTCGCACTACGGCCGCATCTGTCCGATCGAAACGCCGGAAGGCCCGAACATCGGTCTGATCGTGTCCTTGACCACCCATTCCAAGGTCAATGACTTCGGCTTTATCGAGACGCCCTACCGGGTGGTGCGCGAAGGCCGGGTCACCGACGAGGTCGTCTACCTCGACGCCACGCGCGAGATCGACGAGGTCATCGCCGGCGCCAACGCCGAGCTCGACGCCGAGGGGCATTTCATCCATCCCGTGGTCGGCGCGCGTATCCGCGGCGACCTGATCATGACGCCGCCCGAGCAGATCACGCTCATGGACATCTCGCCGAGCCAGATCGTGTCCGTGTCCGCGGCGCTCATTCCCTTCCTCGAGCATGACGACGCCAACCGCGCGCTCATGGGCTCCAACATGCAGCGGCAAGCCGTGCCGCTTTTGCGCTGCGAGCAGCCGCTGGTCGGCACGGGCATGGAAGGCCCGGTGGCCAAGGATTCCGGCGCCTGCCTTCTGGCCGAGGGGCCGGGCTATGTCCACTACGCCGACGCCGAGCGCGTGGTCGTCTGCTACGACGGCGACGTGGGCGCGGCTTCCGGCGGGGCCAAGACCTACGAGCTGTTAAAGCACCACAAGTCCAACCAGAATACCTGCTTCGGCCAGGTGCCGCGCGTGCGGGTCGGACAGCATGTGGAAAAGGGCGACGTGCTGGCCGACGGCCCGGGCATCCGCGACGGCGAGCTGGCGCTTGGCAAGAACCTGCTGGTCGCCTTCATGCCCTGGTGCGGCTACAACTACGAAGACTCCATCCTCATCTCCGAGAAGGCTGTCAAGGACGACACCTTCACCTCGGTCCACATCGAGGAATTCGAGGTGGTGGCCCGCGACACCAAGCTCGGACCCGAGGAGATCACCCGCGATATCCCGAACGTCGGCGAGGAAATGTTAAACGACCTCGACGAGTGCGGCATCATCCGCATCGGGGCCCGGGTCGCGCCGGACGACATCATGGTCGGCAAGATCACGCCCAAGGGCGAGACCCAGCTGACGCCGGAAGAAAAACTCCTGCGCGCGATCTTCGGCGACAAGGCCCGCGACGTGAAAAATACGTCGCTCAAGGTGCCGCCCGGAATCGAGGGCACGGTCATCGACGTGCGCGTGTTCAACCGCCGCTCCGGTGAGAAGGACGACCGCACCCGCCAGATCGAGGATTTCGAACTGGCCCGCATCGACGTCAAGGAAGGCCAGCACATCGACGCCATCGCCGACAACTTGCGCCGCCGCCTGTGGCCCATCGTCTCCGGCAAGGCCGTTTTCCAGACGATCAAGGGGCCCAAGAAAAACGAGGTGCTCCTCGAGGCCAACCATCCCCTGACCCAGGAGCTCCTGGACCAGCTGCCGGTGAAAAAGCTCTCCGGCATCTTCGCCTCCAAGGAAACCAACGAGGCCGTGGCCGAGTTGCTCGACGACTACGACCGCCACATCCATTTCGTGAAGGGCGTCTACGACCAGAAGCGCGAGAAGGTGACCGAGGGCGACGACCTGCCTCCCGGCGTCATCAAGATGGTCAAGGTCTACGTGGCCGTCAAAAGAAAGCTCAACGTGGGCGATAAAATGGCCGGCCGCCACGGCAACAAGGGCGTCGTCTCCTGCATCCTGCCGGAAGAGGACATGCCCTTTTTCGCCAACGGCCGTCCCGTGGACATCGTGCTCAACCCCCTTGGCGTGCCTTCGCGTATGAACATCGGGCAGATCATGGAGACCCACCTCGGCTGGGCCGGCATGGAGCTCGGCCGCCAACTCTCTGAGCTGGTCGCCTCGGGCAAGCCCATGGAGACGCTCCGGGCCGAGGCCAAGGCCGTCTTCTCCGAGCCCGAAACCGTGGCCATGATCGACGGCATGTCCGACGAAGAGCTGCGTGTGGCGCTCAAATCCCTCAAGAAGGGCATCGTGGCCAAGACGCCGGTCTTCGACGGCGCAACGGAAGACGAGATGTGGGGCTGGCTCAAGCAGGCGGGACTGCCCGAGAACGGCAAGGTCACCCTCTATGACGGCCGCACCGGTGAAGCCTTCCACCGTCCCGTGACCGTGGGCTGCATGTACATGCTGAAGCTCCACCACCTGGTCGACGAAAAGATCCACGCCCGTTCGACCGGCCCTTACTCCCTGGTCACCCAGCAGCCGCTCGGCGGCAAGGCCCAGTTCGGCGGCCAGCGTCTGGGCGAGATGGAAGTCTGGGCGCTCGAAGCCTACGGCGCTTCGTACCTCTTGCAGGAATTCCTGACCGTCAAGTCCGACGATGTCGGCGGGCGCGTCAAGATGTACGAGAAGATCGTCAAGGGCGACAACTTCCTGGAGGCGGGACTTCCCGAGTCCTTCAACGTCCTGGTCAAGGAGCTCATGTCGCTCGGCCTCGACGTGGACCTGATCCAGGACGAGAAAAAAATAGTCAAGGCTCCGCCCCGGCGCTAGGGCCGCGCGTCCGGGAGCCCGCCGCCCGTCCGGATTCGATGCCGTGCATCGGACCCGGACGGGAGCCACGGCAGGCCGACCCCGGGCCCGCGCGCCATAGCCGGCATCCGCCTTCGACAGCGTGTTTCGCCTAGCCAACGCCCGCCGGTTCCCCGGCCGGGCCCAGATGCGGGAAGGGTCCTCCCGCCATACGAGGTAACCGTATGTCTCTGGACGAACTGTTCAGCATGCGCGGCATTGGCCAGACCAGCGTGTCCAGCCGGTCGCTCAAATCCATCCGTATTTCCATCGCCGCGCCGGAAAAAATTCGCGAGTGGTCCTTCGGGGAAGTCAAGAAGCCCGAAACCATCAACTACCGCACCTTCAAGCCCGAGCGCGACGGGCTTTTCTGCGCCAAGATTTTCGGCCCGGTCAAGGACTACGAGTGCAACTGCGGCAAGTACAAGCGCATGAAGCACCGGGGCATCGTGTGCGAAAAGTGCGGCGTCGAGGTCATCGCCTCCAAGGTGCGCCGCGAGCGCATGGGCCACATCGAGCTGGCCGCGCCCGTCGCCCATATCTGGTTCCTGAAGACCCTGCCGTCCAAGATCGGCACCTTGCTCGACATGACCATGGTCGACCTGGAAAAGGTCCTCTATTTCGATTCCTACATGGTCCTCGACCCCAAGGACACCAACCTCACCAAGTACCAGGTCATTTCCGAAGAGCAGTACATCCAGGTCATCGACCATTACGGCGGCGAGGACGCGGTGGAAGTGGGCATGGGCGCCGAGGCCGTGCGTTCGCTTCTGGAGGAGCTTGACCTCATCAAGATTCGCGCCGAACTGCGCGAAGAGGCCATGACCACCAAGTCGCAGACCAAGAAGAAAAAGATCATCAAGCGCCTCAAGATCGTCGAGGCCTTTATCGATTCGGGCAACAAGCCCGAATGGATGATCATGGAGGTCATCCCGGTCATTCCGCCGGAGCTGCGCCCCTTGGTCCCCCTCGACGGCGGCCGTTTCGCCACCTCGGACTTAAACGACCTCTACCGGCGCGTGATCAACCGGAACAACCGCCTCAAGCGCCTCATCGAGCTTGGCGCGCCGGACATCATCATCCGCAACGAAAAGCGCATGCTTCAGGAAGCCGTGGACGCGCTGTTCGACAACGGACGCCGGGGCCGGGCCATCACCGGCACCAACGGCCGGCCGCTCAAGTCCCTGTCCGACATGATCAAGGGCAAGCAGGGCCGCTTCCGCCAGAACCTGCTCGGCAAGCGCGTCGACTACTCCGGCCGTTCGGTCATCGTGGTCGGCCCCAAGCTCAAGCTGCACCAGTGCGGCCTGCCGAAGAAGATGGCCCTCGAGCTCTTCAAGCCCTTCATCTACGCCAAGCTGGAGGAGAGGGGGCTTGCCACCACCATCAAGACGGCCAAGAAGATGGTCGAGCGCGAAGAGCTGGTGGTCTGGGATATCCTTGAAGACGTGGTGCGCGAGTATCCGATCATGCTCAACCGCGCCCCGACGCTGCACCGCCTGGGCATCCAGTCCTTCGAGCCGCTTTTGGTCGAGGGCAAGGCCATCCAGCTGCACCCGCTCGTCTGCTCGGCCTATAACGCCGACTTCGACGGCGACCAGATGGCCGTGCACGTGCCGCTGTCGGTCGAGGCCCAGATCGAGTGCCGCGTGCTCATGATGTCCACCAACAACATCCTGTCCCCGGCCAACGGCACCCCGATCATCGTGCCGTCCCAGGACATCGTGCTCGGGCTTTACTACCTCACCGCCGAACGCAGCTTCGACAAGGGCGAGGGCAAGATCTTCGCCGATTCCGGCGAGGTCATCTGCGCCGTGGACGCCGGCGCGGTGAGCCTGCACGCCCGCATCACCTGCCGCATCGGCGGCAAGCGGATACAGACCACGCCCGGCCGGATCATCGTGGGCGAACTGCTGCCCGAGGGCGTGCCGTTCGAGGCCGTCAACACGGTGCTCACCAAGCGGGCCATCGGCAAGCTCGTGGGCGACACCTACCGCATGGCCGGCACCAAGGCCACGGTCCTTTTGTGCGACCGCATCAAGAGCCTCGGCTACGAGTACGCGACCCGGGCCGGCGTCTCCATCGGCGTCAAGGACCTGACCATCCCGTCCACCAAGCCGCGAATCCTCGACGCCGCCCAGAAAGAGGTGGACGACATCGAGCTGCAGTACGGCGAGGGCATCATCACCCGCACCGAGAAGTACAACAAGGTCGTCGACGTCTGGACCCGCGCCACCAACGACGTGGCCGCGGAGATGATGAAGGAGATCACCTGGGACATCGTGCGCGATCCCGAGACCGGCAAGGAAGAGCGCAACATCTCGACCAACCCGATCTTCATGATGATTCACTCCGGAGCGCGAGGCAACCAGGACCAGATGCGCCAGCTCGCCGGCATGCGCGGCCTTATGGCCAAGCCTTCCGGTGAAATCATCGAGACGCCCATCACCTCGAACTTCCGTGAAGGCCTCTCGGTGACCCAGTACTTCAACTCCACCCACGGCGCCCGGAAAGGTCTGGCCGACACGGCGCTCAAGACCGCCAACTCCGGTTACCTCACCCGCCGCCTGGTGGACGTGGTCCAGGACGTCATCGTCACCGAGATCGACTGCGGCACGGTCGACGGCCTGGAAATCACCCACTACGTCAAGGCCGGCGACATCAAGCAGCGCGTGCACGAGCGAGCCCTTGGCCGCGTGACCATGTTCGACGTGCTCGACCCCGAGACCGACGAGGTGATCATCCCGGCCAACACGATCATCGACGAGACCTATGCCCAGCTGATCGAGGACAAGGGCCTCAACTCGCTGACCATCCGTTCGACCCTCACCTGCCAGGCCAAGCATGGCGTGTGCGCCATGTGCTACGGCCGCGACTTGGCCCGGGGCCATCTGGTCAACGTCGGCGAGACGGTCGGCATCATCGCCGCCCAGTCCATCGGCGAGCCCGGCACCCAGCTGACCATGCGCACCTTCCACATCGGCGGCACGGCGGCCCGGGAAATCGCCCAGTCGTCGGTGACGGCCCAGCACAACGGCCGCGTCGCGCTTTCCCGCGTCAAGTCCATCGTCAACCGCCAGGGCCATACCATTATGATGGGCAAGTCCGGCCAGGTGTCGGTGGTCGACGAGCAGGGCCGCGAGCGCGAGCGTTACAGCCTGCCGTCCGGCGCCAAGCTCTATGCCGTGGCCGGGCAGGAGGTCAAAAAGGACCAGTTGCTGGCCGAGTGGGACCCCTTCAACGAACCCTTCGTCACGGACGTCGCCGGCATCGTCAAGTTCACCGACATCATCGAGGGCAAGACCTATCAGGAGAAGGTGGACGACGCGACCAAGCGGGCGACCCAGACGATCATCGAATACCGCACCACGTCGTACAGGCCGGCCGTTTCCATCGTGGACGAGCGCGGCAACCCGAAGAGCCGGCCCGGCACCAACAGCCTGGCCGTCTTCTCCATGCCGGTCGGCGCGCTGCTCATGGCGCGCGACGGCCAGGAGATCTTCGAAGGCGACATCATCGCCCGTAAGCCGCGCGAATCCTCCAAGACCAAGGACATCGTCGGCGGTCTCCCGCGCGTGGCCGAGCTGTTCGAGGTCAGAAAGCCCAAGGAAATGGCTGTTGTCTCCGAGATCGACGGTATCGTCTCCTACGGCCCCGAGACCAAGGGCAAGCGCAAGATCATCGTCACCCCCGAGGCCGGCGACGCCAAGGAATACCTCATTCCGCGCGGCAAGCACATCACGGCCCAGGAAGGCGACTTCGTGGAGGCCGGCGAGCTTTTGACCGAAGGCTATCCGGAACTGCACGACATCCTGAAGATCAAGGGCGAGAAGTTCCTGGCCAAGTACCTCGTGGACGAAATCCAGGACGTGTACCGGTTCCAGGGCGTGGCCATCAACGACAAACACATCGAAATCATCGTGCGCCAGATGCTCAAAAAGGTCTCGGTGCTCGATTCCGGGGAGACGAACTTTCTCATCGGCGAGCAGGTCGACAAGATCCGCTTCATGGAGGAAAACCAGCGCTGCGTGGGCGAAGGGCTCAAGCCCGCCGTGGCCGAACCGCTGGTTTTGGGCATCACCCAGGCCTCCCTGTCCACGGATTCCTTCATCTCGGCGGCCTCCTTCCAGGAGACGACCAAGGTGCTGACCGAGGCCTCACTCATGGGCAAGGACGATTCCCTGCGCGGACTCAAGGAAAACGTCATCGTGGGCCGGCTCATCCCGGCCGGCACCGGGTATCGCCGGTACATGGACAGCGAGATCAACGTGCCGCGCCAGCCGGAGCGTCCCGACCGGTTCCTGGAGGAGCTGGAAGACAATCCGATCCTGGCGGAAACGAGCGCCAGCCCCGAAGAATAGGCTGCCGCGCCGCATCGCAATGCAAGGGGACTCCGTGTGGGGTCCCCTTTTTTTTGTGTGTGCTCCTCCGGTTTCCGGGCGGTATCCCGGTATCGGCGCGGTGCCTGCTTGTCCTTATGGCCGGGTCGGGTAAGAAGGACCGGCAAGGAGGGCAACGCATGCTCAGCAGACGCGGTTTCATCAAGGGCGCGGCCGTGGCCGCCGTGGGAACGATGGTTGGGGTGCCGGCGCGGCCGGCGGTGGCCGGGCCGTCGGCCAAGGTCTCGCGTCAGGTCCCGGGCTATTTTCGGCTGCCGGTCGGGGACATCGAGGTCACGGCCCTCTACGACGGCGGCGTGACCATCCCGGCCAAGATTCTCCACGGCGCGACGCCCCAGGAGATTGACGTCCTGCTCAGGGACGCCTGCATCGATCCGGAACAGGGCCTGCCTACGGCGATCAACGCCTTTCTCGTCAATACCGGAAACCATCTGCTGCTGGTGGACACCGGGGCCGGGACCGCTTTTGGCGACAAAGGCGGCTTGCTGCCGGGAAATATCCGGGCCGCCGGTTATGATCCCCGGGAAATCGGCGTGGTGCTGCTCACCCACCTGCATTCCGACCACGCCCTGGGCCTGACCGACGGGGCCGGCAGGGCGGTCTTTCCCCAGGCCCGTGTGCGCGCGGCCGCGGCCGAGGCGGCCTATTGGCTTGGGCCGGACGCGGAACAACGCATCCCCGAGGCGCAGCGCAAAATGCTGCCGGCGATCAAGGCCGCCCTGGCGCCGTACCAGGAGGCCGGGCGCTTTTCGACGTTCGCCCCGGGCGAAACCCCGGCCCAGGGCGTGGAAGCCGTGGCGCTCGCCGGACACACGCCCGGCCACACCGGCTATCGCCTGGCCTCGAAAGGGCAGGGCATCCTTTTCTGGGGCGATATCGTCCACGGCATGGCCGTGCAGTTCCCGCGACCCGAGGTGTCCATCGACTTCGACATCGACCAGCCGGCGGCCGTGGCCACGCGAACCGCGCTCATGAAATCCCTGGCAAAGGGAAATGAATGGGTGGCCGGGGCGCATCTGCCCTTTCCCGGGCTCGGACATCTGCGGCAAGCCGGTGCCGGCTACGCCTGGTGCCCCGCGTTGTATGCGGGGTGAAGAGAATAGAGAAGGGGATGCGAGAGGGGAAACCCTTTAAAAAGGGTTCTCCCCTCTCGCGCTCTCCCCTTCCTAAAGTTTATAATGGGGAGGACGTCTTCAAACGCGAGTGCGCTTGATGAGGCAAAGCGACAGGTAGTGGGGCTTTTCCGGTGCCTCTTCCAGCTTTCGCACGATAGCCTCGCCGTCGTGGCCGACGCGGGTGGCGAAGGTGGTCGCCCGGGTCAGGCCCATACGGCCAAGCAGGTCGCGCAGGCGGGGAAAATTGCGGTAGGCCTTGAGGATGACGGCGTTGTCCGCCGCTGCCAGTCCCTTTTCCAACCGGCCGCTCTCGTCCACGCCCGAGGCGATAAGCAGATTCTCGCCGGATTCGACCAGCACGTCGCCGACCTTGGCCGCCGCCGCCTGAAACGAGGTGATCCCCGGCACGATGCTAACCGCAAGCTCCGGCAGGCGCGCGGTCAGGCGCGGCAGCACGTAGCCGAAGGTGCTGTAGAGCAGCGGATCGCCCAGGGTAATAAAGGCCGCGTCGCGCCCGGCGGCAAGCACTGCGCCCATGGCGGCGGTGTTGGCCTCCCAGGCGGCGTCGAGGGCGGCCGGGTCCCGGGTCATGGGAAAGGGCAGGCGCACGACGGTCGCTTGCGGCGGCAGGTGCGGCGCGATGATGGCCTGGGCGATGGAATAGTCGTTCTTGCTCGACGAGGCGGCGAAGACCGTGTCCACCTCCCCGAGAATCCGGGCCGCCTTGAGAGTCAGCAGTTCCGGGTCTCCCGGGCCGACGCCGAGGCCGTAAAGCGTTCCGAGCGTGCTCACGGACGCGCCTCCCGGGCCTGCATTGCCGGCTTTCCGGCCAGTATCCGGGCAAGTTCCTCCACGGCGTCCACGCTTCCCGGTCCGGGGCGGGAGAAAAGCGCCTCGTCGACGACGAAGGCCCGGCGGTTTTTGACGCAGGGCAGGGAGGCGTACTCCGGCCGGTCGGCCATGGACCGCGCTTCGGCGTTCATGGGGCCGCGCTGGGTCAGGCACACGTCCGGAGCCAGGCGCAAGAGTTCCTCGTCGGTCAGGCGCACGAGCTTTTTGTCCAGGCTCACGGCGTTTTCCCCGCCGGCGGCGCGGATCACGGCATCGACCATGGAGCCTTTGCCGGCGGCCAGCAGGTTGCCGGAACGGACTTCGAAAAAGACCTTGGGCTTCTTTCCCTCGAAAGCGTTCGCAGCCACAACGGCGAGGCGTTTTTTAAGGCTTGCGTCAAGCTCTGCCGCCTGTTTTTGCGCGCCGGTCAGCACACCGATGCGGTCTATCGCGGCAAAGAGCGAGTCGAAATCGTGGATGGAGAAAACGGCCACCGGCACGCCCAGTTTGGCCAGGTTGGCGGCGGCCTGTTCGGCTTCGCCGCGCCCGGCGGTTTGCAGCACGAGGTCGGGCTTGACCGCCATCACGCGCTCCAGGTTGGGGCGCATGTGGGTGCCGATGACGGGCAGGGCGGCGATGGCGGCCGGCTTGTCGTCGGCTTCGGTGCGGGCCACGATGCGATTGGTCAGGCCCATGCCGGCGAGTATTTCGTTGTATGCGCCGTAAAGGGCCACGATGCGTTTGGCCGGGGCTTTGAGCGTTATGACGTGGCCGAGGTCATCCGTGATGCCCGCTCCCGCCGGAGCCGCCGGGGCCGCCTGGGGCGTTGCGAGCAGCGCCAGCAGCAGGAGCGGCAGGCACGGCCAGAGCCTGGGGCAGGCCGCTTTTGGGATGGGCGATAACCAGGATTTCGGTTTCATAGATCCTCGACAATGTTTGGCTGGTAAAGACGGCGGCCACAGGGCCGTCAGCCTCGATGCGGCCGTTTTTGATAAATATCAGGCGACGGCAGAAAAGCGCCGCCAGGTTGATGTCGTGCAGCGCCGCCACGATGGTCGTGCCGGCGGCGTTGCGGGCGGCAAGGAGCCCGTAGAGTTCCATTTTCCGGGCCATATCCAGGCTGGCCGAGGCTTCGTCCAGGATCATGGCGCGCGCGTCCTGGGCCAGGGCCCGGGCCGTCAGCGCCCGCTGGAACTCGCCGCCGGAAAGCTCGTTCATGCGGCGGTCGGCCAAATGGGCCACGCCCACCGCCGTCATGGCCGCCTTGGTCGCGGCGGCATCGCCTTCGCCGTAGCCGCCGAGAAAGGGCAGGTAGGGATAGCGGCCCATGCGCACCACCGTTCGCACGGTGAGTCCTCCCGCGCTTTCGGCCCGCTGGGGTACCACGGCCACGAGTTTTGCCCGTTCCCGGGCGGAGAGGCTCGCAATGTCGCGCCCGGCCAGGGAAACGCGTCCGGCGCTCGGGGGCAGTACGCCGGTCGCGGCCAGAAGCAGCGTGGTCTTGCCCGCGCCGTTGGGGCCTAAAAGCCCCACCATATCCCCCGGGGCGATGCGCAGGTCGATGCCGGCCAGCACGTCGCGGCCGCCGTACCCGGCCCGAAGTCCCTCGATACGGATCACGCCCGGCCGCCTTCGCGGCCCGTGACGAGCAGGAAACAGAAAAACGGGCCGCCGAGCAGCGCCGTCACCACGCCCACGGGCAGCTCCGCGCCGCCGGGCAGGATGGTGCGGGCCAGCACGTCGGCGAAAACCAGCAGCGCCCCGCCGCACAGCGCGCTTTGCGGCAGCAGCGTGCCGTGCTCGGCGGAAAAGAGCCGCCGGCAGGCATGGGGGGCGATGAGCCCGACAAAGCCGATGACCCCGGAAACGGCCACGGCCCCGGCAGTGAGAAGACTCGCTCCGGTGAGCAGTGCCAGCCGCGCCCGCCCGGCGGCGACGCCCAATTGCCGCGCCTGGGTTTCGCCCAGAAGCAGGATGTCGCACTCGCGGATATAGAGGCGAATGAGGAGCGCGCCAGCCAGAAAACAGGGCAGGAAAAGCGCCAGCTCGGCTTTGCCCCGTCCCTGGAAGCCGCCCATGATCCAAAAGACGATGCCGGCCACGGATTCCTCGTTGAGCGCCTTGGTGAGCGAGAGCAGGGCCGAAAGAAAGGTGGCGGCGATGATGCCGGCCAAAACCACCGTCTCCCGGCGCAACCCGCCGCAGGCCCGGGCCAGGGCCAGCACGAAGGCCAGGGCCGCGCCTCCTCCGGCCAGGGCGCAAAGCGGGGTGGCGATGACGCTTCCCGAGGCGGCGGCAAGCCCGAGCGTCAGGGACAGGGCCGCGCCGAAGGCCGCGCCGCCAGAGACGCCAAGGGTGAAGGGATCGGCCAGGGGATTTCGCAGCACTCCCTGGAACACCCCACCGGCCACGGCCAGGGCCGCGCCCACGCCGTAGGCCAGCACGCCCCGCCATAAGCGCAGGTCGAGCACCACGGCCGTGAGCGCCGGATCGGCCGGCGCGGTCACGGGCAGTCCCATGGCCCGGCCGAGGACAGCGGCCACCTGGCCCGGACCGGCCGGATAGGCCCCGGCCAGGCAGGCCGTCGCCAGGGCGGCCAGCCCGGCCAGAGCCGGGAGCAGGGCACGCGGTCCCGCGCCTTGTAAGCGGTTTCGGGGCATTATTTTCCGGGCAGGGCGTCCACGGTCTTTTTCAGGTGGTCCATCCAGATGGCGGCCACGGCGTCACGATCGCCGTTGCCCTGCATCTGGGGCGTCGCGGCGATGCCGGCGGCGGCGAGCTGCGAGGCCAGGGAGTCCTTTTCCTTGCCGGCCATGTCGTTGTGGGCATGGTCCCCGGCCACGGCGAACATGGGCATGAGCCAGGCCTTTTTGATGCCGCGCTTTTTGAGCTCCGCGATAAGGTCCTCGAAGCTCGGCGTGCCTTCGACCGTGGTCACGAAGGCATTGGGGTCGAGCTGCCACAGGGTGTATTGCAGGGCCGGGTAGGCCATGTTGGCCGGGTGGTCGGTGCCGTGGCCGACGAAGACGAGCGCCTCGCCGGGCTTGCGGTCCTTGGGGGCCGAAGCGAGGAGCGCCTTGGCCACGCGCGGGAAATCCTCCTTGGCGTAAAGCAGCGGGGCGCTGACGGACACGTGGGTCAGCCCCTTGGGCAGGCCGGAGAAGGCCTCGGCCAGACGCACGAGATCGTCGTATTCGTGGCCGGGAATGGTTTGCAGGGAGAAAAGGGCCACGTCGGTGACGCCCTTGTCGGGCAGCACGGCCAGGGCTTCGGCCGGGGAGGGCGGCACGGCCTTGCCTTGCTTGGCCAGCTTGTGGCGGATCATGGAGGCGGTGTAGCAAAGGGACACCGGCACGCCGGGATAGGCGGCCTTGACGCGCTCGACCATTTTCTGGATGGCCGGCGCGGCCTCGGGCACGGAAGTGCCGAAGGCGGCCACGACAATGGCCTTTTGGGGTTGCTTCTTGGCCTCATGGCCGGCCAGGGCCGGAGCGGCCATGGCCAGGCACAGCCACAATGCGAAAAGCGCTCGCGAAAAACGGAGCATGGGGAAAACCTCCACGGGCATGGAGGGCTCTTGATAAAAAAGGACGGCGGGAAGTCCCCGCGCTACGGGTCGACGTCCCGGTCCTTACGCCCGGCCGGCAAAAGCCCTCGTTGCCGACGGGTTGGCCTGTGATCGACCGGGCAGGTCTTCCGGCTCGTCCCATCGGCTCCGGCCTTCCCGGGAAGTTCTTCCCAGTGGCGCGCGAGGAAGCCGACTGTGGGGACATACGGCGGCGGGACCGCTCCCGAATTAAACGGGATTCCCTATTGAGCCCATGTGGGCACCCGATCGTTTCCGCGCAGTACCGGGGGCGGGTGCGGCTGTCAAGGATACGTCGGGGTGCGGGTCGGCTTGAGCACGCCCCGGTCGACCAGCGGCTTGAAGTCGGCCCGCTTGGTGAGCAGCGTGGGCACGTGGAGGCTCTCCAGGAGCTGGAGCAGGATCTGGATGGTGGTCGGGTTGGCCTTGTCCTCCATGACCACGATGGCCACGTCCTTGCCGACGGCGATTTTTTCGGCCACTTCCCAGGCCCCGGTGACGGGCCTGCCGCCGTCGAGGCTGTAGGTGTTGTCCTTGACGGTGATGACGCCGGCCATTGCCGTGGCGGCGCACAGGGCCATTGCCGTGAGCAGGGCCAGAAGGGCCGGGAACGGACGCGGCCGGCATGGGTATCTGGACATCACTTCTCTTTGGGGTTAAAGATTTTTTTCACGAAATACATCCGTCGGGGGAGGTTCACCGTGACATTCGATTTCTCCGGTCTCATCGTGCTGTTCGGCTTTATTTCCGTGTTCATCGCCCTTCGGGTCATCAAGGCGCAGCAGGAAGCCAAGCCCGAGGACCAGGACTGGTAGCACCGGCTTCTGGTCAGCCAGATTTTTCACGGCGGGCGGCTGCGGCTTCCCGCCGTTTTGCCGTTTTTCCCAAAAACCTTCCCAGCGATACCCTGGCCATCCGCGCCTTTTCCGGAGTTATTTCCCTTCTCCGCGCGGCAAGAGCGTTTCCCCTCTTCCGCGATGCCTCCGGTACCCCCCATATCCCCTTTGAAAGTTTTTGAAGGGGGTCCAGGGAGAAACTTTTTTCAAAAAGTTTCCCCCTAGCCGCCGGAGGCACTCCCCCTCCTCTTTCCCTTTTCCTTATTTCCCGCGCAACTGGCGCTTGTCGCCGACGCGCACGGTCACCTTTTCCTTGTCCAGGTATTCGAGCAGGGCGATGAGGAACTTGCGGGACAGGCCCGTCAGTTGCCGAAATTCCGCCGGCCCCATGTCCGTGGCCCCGGCGGCGTAGTAGGCGCGCACCTTCTCAATGAGCCCCGTTATGGCCTCGGCGCAGAAATACATGTTCTCCTGGGCCTTGACGAGGAGCCCTTCGTCTAAGAGCACCTTGTAGACGGGCTGGGCCTCTTTGAAGGTGAGGTCCAGGGGCTCCAGGATATCCTTGACGTTGGGCGGAGTGAGGCCGCCGGCGCGGTAGGCGGCCAGGAGCGTTTCGCGCAGCTTGGCCTGGTCCGAGGCGAGCGAGACCTTGTGGTCGGGCAGGCGCAGCACGTCCTGCTCGGTGGCGAGCTTGCCGGCACGAAGCTGCCGCTCGACCACGAAATGGAAAAGCTTGGGAGCAAGCGCCTTGCCCCAGGTGGAGGCCAGCTCACTGCGCGAAATGCCGAGTTTCAGCGGTTCGCGCTTGTGGTAGGCGGCCACGAAATCGGCAAGCGATCGCGTCAGGGCGGCGACGACGTCGCCGTGGACGAAATGGCGTCCTTCCTTGCCTTCGCGGTCGACAAGCGCTGCCGCGCCCTTGTCGCACAGCCCGGAAAGCGCCTTGTCCAGGGCCTTGGATTCGAGGTTGGTGAGCGTCATCAGCCGGGCGAAGCCCAGTCCCTCGGTGCCGGCCCGGGCCAGTCGCAGGGCGACGAGTTCCGGTCCCTCGGCCGTGGCCAGGGCGGCAAAGGTGGCGGCCGCGTCGGCGTCGAAGCGTTTGACCTTGCGGGCAAGGGGCGAAAGGATGCGTCCGCCGGCCATGGTGCGAAGCGGCGCGCCCGAGCGGATGACCACCCGGTCGCCGTAGACCCCGGCCAGGGGCTCGGGAAAGCGGATCTGGCACACGGCCGTCTCGCCGGGCTCCAGCTTGTCGCGGTCGAGCAGATGCACCCGGGCCAGGACTTCCCGCGTGCCGTGGTGGAAATGCACTTCGGTGCGGTGCTTGATGCCGCGCGGGGCCGAGGCCAGGCAGGAAAGCTCCACCTCCCAGGCGTTCTCAGGGAAAAGCGTGCCCGGCCGGGCCAGCACCTCGCCGCGCTCCACGTCCTCCACCTCGAGCCCGGCCAGGTTGACGGCCGTGCGCCGTCCGGCCGGCGAGACTTCCACGGGTTCGCCGTGGGATTGCAGGCTGCGGATTTTGCTGCGCTTGTCCGAGGGGAAAAGCCGCACCTCGTCGCCGACCGCGAACGTGCCGGCAATGAGCGTGCCCGTGACCACGGTGCCGTGGCCCTTGAGGGTGAAAACGCGGTCGATGGGGAGCCGGGCCAGATCGGAACGCCGCTTCGGCGCGAAATTGGCGGCCAGCTCGGCCAGGGCCCCGCGCAACTCGGGCAGGCCGGCCCCGGTGTGGGACGAGACGGGAAAAATGGGGGCGTCGGCCAGGAACGAGCCGGCAAGCGCCGCGCGCACGTCGTCCGTGACCATCTCCAGCCAGTCCGCGTCCACCATGTCCGCTTTGGTCAGGGCCACCACCCCGGCCGAAACGCCGAGCAGGGTGCAGATGTCCAGATGCTCGCGGGTCTGGGGCATGACGCCTTCGTCGGCGGCGATGACGAGCGTCACGAAATCGATGCCCGCCGCGCCGGCCACCATGTTTTTGACGAAGCGCTCATGCCCCGGCACGTCGATGATGCCGAGCCGCGCCCCGTCCGGCAGGTCCATGAAGGCGAAGCCCAACTCGATGGTGATGCCGCGCTTTTTCTCCTCGGCCAGCCGGTCGCAGTCGATGCCAGTGAGCGCCTTGATCAGCGTCGTCTTGCCGTGGTCGATGTGCCCGGCCGTCCCCATGATGACTGGCATGGATGGTGCGCTCCTTGGTTGGGGTGGTTGTGGAGAGGAGCCTCCGGCGGCCAGGAGGGGCCGCGGGCCCCTCCTGGACCACCCCATTTAAGGGAAAGCCCCCTGGACGAGGGAGCGATTAGCTCGAAAGAAAAGCCTTGTAAGCCAGCACGGCGGTGTAGACGTCGGCTTCGCTCGTGATCTCGAAGGGGCTGTGCATGCTGAGCACGGCCGGGCCGAAGTCGATGATGTCCATGCCGTAGACGGCCAGGAACTTGGCCACCGTGCCGCCGCCGCCGAGGTCCACCTTGCCGAGTTCGGCCATCTGCCAGGGAATGCCGGCGCCGTCGAGGAGGTTGCGCAGCCAGGCCACGTACTCCGGATGGGCGTCGTTGGCCCCGACCTTGCCCCGGTGCCCGGTGAACTTGCAAAAGACCGGCCCGTAGCCAAGCGTCGCGGAATTGAGCTTTTCGTGCAGGTCCTGATAGTCCGGGTCAAGGGCGGCATGCACGTCGGAGGACAGGGCCTTGCCGGCGGCCAGCACCCGGCTTTTGCGCGCGCCCGGGTCCCAGGCGTCGATCAGGTCTTCCAGGCAGTACTCGAAAAAGCGCGACTTGGCCCCTGTCGAACCTTCGGAGCCGATCTCCTCCTTGTCCCAGAACAGCACGATCTGGGTGTGCTCCGGCGTCGGGTCCTCGAGCAGGGCGGAGAGCGCCGTGAACACGCACACCCGGTCGTCCTGGCCGTAGCCGCCGATAAGGGCCTTGTCGAGGCCCACGGGGCGGGCCGGTCCGGCCGGAACGGCCTGCAACTCGGCGCTGTAGAGGTCGGCTTCCTCGATGCCGTACTTGTCGTAGAGCAGCGAAAGCACCTTGGACTTGATCGGGTCCTTGGGCTCTTTTTTCTCGCCGCCTTCCGTTTCGGCCTCGGGGGAGGCTTCCGGGGTGTGGCCGATCAGGATGTTGAGTTTTTCCGCCTCGAAGGCGTCGGAAAGCTTCTGCTCCACCTGCTTGTAGGCCAGATGCGGCAGCAGGTCCGGGATGGCGAAAACCGGATCGGAGGCGTCCTCGCCGATGGTCACCGGGATGACCGTGCCGTCCTTTTTGGCCACCACGCCGTGCAGGGCCAGCGGCCGCGCCAGCCATTGGTGCTTGCGGATGCCGCCGTAGTAGTGGGTCTTGAGCTGGGCCACGCCGCAGGTTTCGTAGAGCGGATGCTGCTTGAGGTCGATGCGCGGCGTGTCGCAGTGGGCCCCGATCAGCCGGAAGCCCTCGCGCAGGGGCTTTTTGCCCTTGCGGGCGATGAACACCGTCTTGCCCTTCATGACGCGAAAGACCGCGTCGGCGGCGAATTCCCCATCCGGAGATTCGACAAAGCCCGCGTCGGCGAGCGCCTTGCGCACGTAGGCGACGGTTTCGCGTTCGGTCTTGCAGGCGGAAAGAAAGGCGATGTAGCGGTCGGCCAGCTCCCGCATGGCGGCGCGCTGTTCGGGGGAGGCGTAGGTTTCCCAGCAGCTTTTGGCCTCGATGGCGTGGGAGGAGGCGTTGTTTTTCGTTTCGCTCAAATCGGTCATGACGCTAAGGCTCCTTCAAAAATGACAATGGCAACATAGTAAGCGTCGAAGTCCCCGGTGGGAAGCCCCCGGTCCGCGCGGGCGGGCTCAGCCGGCCAGGGCCTCGTCCAGCACCCGGGCCACGAGCTTCAGTTCATCGTCGGCCAGGGTGCGCGGGTCCAGGAGAAAGGCGTCGCCCTCGATGCGCCCGATAAGCGGCGGATCGGTGACGAGCAGCCGTTCGCGCAGGGCGTCCGGCGAGGGCGCGCCGGCAAGGGGCGTCAAGGAGACCTGGGTGGTCGGCAGGTCGTGTTCCGGAAAGGCGCCGCCTCCGACTCGCGAGGCGCCGGGCAGGGCTTTGACGGCGTAACGTCCGGCCAGGGATTTTTTGAGGATCGCTGCCAGCCGCCGGGCCTTTTTGGCCAGCGCTTCGGGCGAGGCCGTAATCATGGCCAGGGTCGGGATTTCCTTTCTGGCGGTTTGCGGATCGAGGTACAGGCGCAGTGTGGCCTCGAGGGCGGCGAGCGTCATTTTGTCGATGCGTACGGCCCGGTTGAGCGGGTTTTTGCGGATCGCCTCGATATATTGGGCCTTGCCCACGAGGATGCCGGCTTGCGGCCCGCCGAGGACCTTGTCCCCGGAAAAGGTCACGATGTCCGCGCCCGAGGCCACGGCCTGCTGCACCGTCGGTTCGCCGGGCAGCCCGATGCCGGCGAAATCGGTCAGGTTGCCGCTGCCGAGGTCCTCCATCACGGGCAGGTCATGGGCGCGGCCGATGGCCACCAGCTCGGGCAGCGAGACTTCCTTGGTGAATCCGATGATGCGATAGTTGGAGGCGTGGACCTTGAGCAGAAGCGCCGTGTCCTCGGAGATGGCGTTTTCGTAGTCCCGGGGATGGGTGCGGTTGGTGGCCCCGACCTCGCGCAGGATGGCCCCGGATTTGGCCATGACCTCGGGGATGCGAAACGAGCCGCCGATCTCGACGAGCTGGCCGCGCGAGACGATGGCCTCGCGGCCCTTGGCCAGAGTTTCCAGGGCGATGAGCACGGCGGCGGCGTTGTTGTTGACGACGAGCGCCGCTTCGGCTCCGGTGAGCTTGCGCAGGATGTCCACCACGTGGCTGTAGCGGCTGCCGCGCTCGCCGGCGGCGAGGTCGAATTCCAGGTTGGAGTAGCGCCGGCAGGCGGCGGCCGCGGCGTCGATGGCGGCGTCGGCCAGAAGCGAGCGGCCGAGGTTGGTGTGCACCACCACGCCCGTGGCGTTGACCACGCGCCGGAAATGGGGCCGGCAGGCGGCGACGGCGAACCGGGCGCACTGGGCGGTGAGCGCCTCGGGGGCGAGCTGGGTGGGATCGGTGATGCGGCCGGCCTTGATGTCGGCGCGCAGTCCGTCGAGAAAATCCGTGACCGCATCGTGCACGAGCGGGCGCGGCGCATCGGCGAGGTCGGGGATGTCCGCCAGATCGGCCAGGACCGCGTCCACGGCGGGCAGCAGGCGAAAGAGGTTTTGCACGGCGCTTCCGGGAAGTTCGGGTTGGCGGTGCGCAGCGCCTTCCGGCAACGTCATAAGGACATTGCCGGAGGTCAGGCGCGGCCGCGTGGAAGCGTCAGCCTAGCCGCAAACCCGCCCGAGATCAATTTTGCGGGGCGGCGAAAAGCGCCGCCAGCAGGTACATGGAGCCGCATACGACCACCGTCCCGTCCAGGCGGCGCACGGCGTCAAGCGCGGCGGCAGGGTCGGCCACGGTGACGGCGCGTTCGCCCAAGGCGGCCGCGACTTCGGCCGCGGGCCTGGCCCGGGATACGCCCGGCAGCTCGGGCACGTAGATGGGCCCGGCGGTCAGCTTGGAGGCCAGCGGCGCGATGGCGGCAAGGTCCTTGTCGCCAAGGCAGGTGAAGACCAGCGCCGCCGGGGCGATGCGCAGGGATCCGAGCGCCTCGGCCAGGGCGGCCATCGCCGGCGGATTGTGGGCGCAGTCCAGAAGCAGCCCGGGCGTCATGTCCGGGAGCTTGAGCAGGTGCAGCCGGCCGGGAAGAAAGGTTTCGGTCAGGGCCCGGGACAGGGCTTCCGGGTTCGGCTCGATGCCGAGCTTTCTGGCGCAAATCGAGAATCCGGCCAGGGCCAGGGCGGCGTTGTCGGACTGGTGCGGCCCGGCCAGGCGCAGCCGGGCGGCGGGGATGTCCAGGCGGGGGTTGCCGAAAAGCGCGGCATGGCGGGTCTTGGCGTCATGGGCGGCCAGTTCGCCGGCAAGGTGGAGCCGCGTGCCGCGCGCATCCGCTTCCTGGCGCAGGATGCGCATGACTTCCGTGGGCTGGGGGCCGGTTACGGCCACTCCGCCCGGGACCATGGCCCCGGCCTTGTCGCGGGCGATGTCGGCCAGGGTGGGGCCGATGACCGCCGCATGGTCCAGGCCGATGGGCGTGAAAAGCACGAGGTCGCGGCCAAGGGCGGTGGTGGCGTCGCCCGCGCCGCCAAGCCCGGCTTCGTACACGGCCGCTTCCGCTCCCTGGTCGGTGAAAAGCCGGACCGCCATGGCGGTCAGCAGTTCGAAATAGGTGAGCTTGCCCTTTTTGCCGCCGCCGCGCGTGGCGGCCATGACGGCATTGGCCGCCGCCACCCAGTCCGTCTGGTCGAGCATGCGCCCGTTCATGAGAATGCGCTCGCGCACGTCGACGAAGTGGGGCGAAAGGTAGAGCCCGGTGGGCAGACCGTGGGCGGCCAGCATGGCGGCGAGAAAGGCGCCCGTGGAGCCCTTGCCGTTGGTGCCGACGACCTGGACGGCCAGATGGGGCAGGGTGGAAAGGCGCATGCCGGCCAGTGCCGCCTGCATCCGGTGCGGCCCGAGCTCCATGTGGAAAAGACCCAGGCTGTCGAGATAGGCCGCAAACGCGGCGAAATCGGTGAATTCAGATGGTGATGCAATCATGTTCGCGCAGCAGATGATAGGAATGCCCGGCCAGTTCGCGTTCCAGCTCGTCTTCGATGCGGGCGGCGAAAGGGGCCTTCATATGGTAGATGTGGATTTCGGGGCTGGCGCGCAGCTTGCGAAGCTCGGCGCGCAAAAGACGCGGGGTGAGGTGCTTGGACGCGGTGGCCAGGGCCTCCATATCCGACGGAAAGGAGGCTTCGGTGACAAGGTGGCGCAGGGAGAAGGGAAGCGCGTCGCAAAAGTCCCACCAGGCGTCGCAGGGGCCGGTGTCGCCGGTATAAGCCAGGTTTTTCGCCCCGCCGTCTTCCCACAGCACGTAGCCCGAGGCGGCCTTGGCGTGGTTGACCGGGTAGGTCGCCACGGTAAGCTCGCCGATGACGACGGGCTCGCCCGGGGCCATGGGGGCATAGGTCAGAACCGGCGAATTTTCCGGGATGACGGTGAAATCCGGCCAGATGGTGTCGTTCAAAAGATGGGCGGCGATGGCGTCGAGGACCTCGGGCAGGCCGTGAATCTGCAACGGCGGCCGTTTTTTCCCGGCGAAGAATTCGATGAGGTTGTCGGCCAGAAACAGGATGTCCTTGATGTGATCCAGGTGGGCGTGGCTGACGAAAATATGTTCGATGCGGGCCTGTGCGGCCAGATCGAGGGCGGACGTGACGGTTCCGGCGTCGAGCAGGACGGTGTCGTTGACCAGAAAGGCGGTCAGGTTGTGGCCGGGGAGGTCCGAGCCGGAGCAGCCGAGCACGCGCAGATTCATGTCTCCCTCCTGGTTGCGGGGACGGCCGGGGTTAAGCAGTTTGGGCTTGCGGTGGTGTTTCGTCAAGCGCGGCCTTGACCGCATGCGGGGGCTTGATTAGGTATGCCTGCAACGCGCCCATAGCTCAGTCGGATAGAGCATCTGCCTTCTAAGCAGACGGCCCGGGGTTCGAATCCCTGTGGGCGCACCAGAGTTCATTCAAGGGGTCAGGCTTTGTTCGCCTGACCCTTTTTTTCGTGTGGATAACCGGGCTGGATAACAACTTGGACAACCATACGGGATAACGCGGGAATTTTGGATAACATTCGGGCAGACGTTGGCCCGCGCCGAGGCAGACGGGGGGGTGCCATGGGGATATAGGCTGAGTATAGGCGGCGGTTCCTGATTGGAACGCACTTATTTCATCGGAATTTCATATGAAATCAGGGCATGGCGAACTGAACACCTGCTAGGTCGCGACGGTCGACAATGCTCAGGCGGTCCACTGCGCCGACAACGCCTCGGCCTGCTGGAGTGCCGTCTGGATAGCCGCGTCCTGGAAGCGAGAGAACAATTTCCCAGCCGAGTTCTCGTTTTGGTTTCCATACGCGGGATCATCGCACGACTTTCAGGTCAAAGGCCGCGATAGCGTACAGCACCGGCACCATGAGCAGGGTGACGAAGGTGGCTACGGCCAAGCCGCCGATCTGAGCGTAACACAAAGCCTCCCAAAGCGGGCCGCCATGCATGGCAAGAGGGAAGAGCGCCGTTATCGTAGCGCCAACGGTGATCAGCACGGGGCGCATCCGGATAAGGCCGGCGTCCAGGATAGCTTGGCGCAAGGGTTCCCCCTCTTCCAGTTTTTCCTCGATGAAGTCAAAAAGCACGATCACGTGGCTCACGATTACGCCGATCAGGCTGGCGATGCCCAAAAAGGCCATGAACCCGAAAGGCTGGCCCATAATCGCAAGCGAAATGAAGGCCCCTGAAACGCCGTAGGGGATGGCCCCGAATACCAGCAACGGCTTCACCGCGTTTTTGAACTGGAAGAGCAAGGCCAAGTAGATCATCGCCACCGATATCCCCATGACCACGCCCATCTCCGCGAAGCCCTTGACCTGCTCTTCGTGTTCGCCACCGATGGCAAGCGTCAGGCCCGGGGGCAGATCCGCTTCCAGGGCCTTGATGGCGGGCATGGCCGCGGAGACGACCTCCGAGGGCAGCACTCCGGGCATGGGGAAGCAGGACACGGTGATGGTGGGGAAATGGTTGCGCCGGGCGATGCGCGCCGCATCCATGCCCCAGGTCAGGTTCGCCACCTGGGTGAGCGGAACCTTGTGGTCCGAGCTCTGCGGGTAGACGTAAAGGTTGGCCAAGTCCGAAAGCTTGGCGCGCTCTTCGCCCTGCAGCCGCAGTACCACGGGGATGGTCAACCTCCCTTCGCGCAGGCTTGTCAGGGTGAGCCCTCCCACGGCCAGGGACGTGGACCGCGCGACATCCTGATTGGTGACTCCGGCCAGCAGGGCCTTGTCCGGATCAATGTCCACCCGGGCGGAAAAGCGGTAGCCGCCCCAGTCATCACTGACCCGGTCGGTGATGGGCATGCTCTTGAAAACCTTCCGCAGCCGGGTGGCGGCTTGACGCAGGGCGACCTCGTCCTGGCCGGAGATGCGCACCTGAACCGGAATGCCGATAGGCGGGCCGCTCTCCAAGCGGCGTACGTCCACCCGGACGCCTGGGAATGCGTCCCCCAGGGCGGACTGGAGGGGACCGCAAAACAGTTCGGTCACGTGCTTGTCGCGCACCTGAACGAGAATCTGGGCGTAGTTTGGCTTCTTGAGTTCCGGAGTGACCGAAAACCAGAATCGAGGGCCACCTCCGCCCACAAAGGTCGTCAGGGAAACCACGGGGGTCGGGTAGTCGCTGTGTGTCTCGCCGAAGTGCCGGGCTTCGCCCAAGATGGCCTGCTCCACCTGCCCGGCGATCCTGGCGGTGAATTCGATGGGCGCATCCTCGGGCAGGGTCACGTCCACGTAGGACAGGTAGGATCGGTCGACGGGAAAAAACATGGGCTTAAGCAGGCTCTTCGCCCCGAATCCCACCGCCACCAACAGCAGCGACGCAGTGAAGGCCTTCCAGCGATGGTCGATGAGCCAGCCGCCCAAGCGGTAGTAGTGCCGGGCGAATCCCCGGTCCTGGCGCGGCACATCCTTGGCCGGACGCAAAAGGTAGTAGCCGAGCAGAGGAATGAAGCTCATGGACACCAGACGCGAGGCGACAAGAGAACAGGTGATCACCACCGGCAGGCTGTAGAGGAACCGCCCCTTATCGCCCGAGAGGAAAAGGAAGGGCAGATAGGCCACGATGTTGGTGATGGTGGCGTATAGGATGGCCTTGGCCAGGCGGGTGGGGCCGAGCCACGCAGCCACCTCCCGGGGCGTGCCCGAGGCGAGTTCGCGCTTGATGGCGTCGCCCGCGACCACCGGGTCGTCCACCAGCAGGCCCAGGGCGATAATGAGCGAGGCGATGGATATCTGCTGGAGGTCGATGCCCAGGGTGGACATCATGCCGAAGGTCATGGCCAGGGTGATGGGAATGGACAAGGCCATGATCAGGGCGGAGCGCCATTCCCTAAACCCGATGGCCGCCACCAGCACCACCAGGGCCACGGCCTCGTAGAGGCTGTCCATGAGCAGGCTCACGCTTTCCCGCACCTGTTTGGGCTGGTCCGAGGTGCGGGCCAGGATCAGATCCTCGGGCAGGCGCTGCCTGAGTCCGTCGAGGGCCTTGTCCACGACCTTGGAAAAGGTGCCGATCTGTTCCCCGGCGCGCATGGTCACGGCCAGGGTGATGGCCTTGCCGCTGCGCCAACGCCCCTTGGCATCCCGGCTGGTGTAGCGGTTGATGGTATCCGCCGGGGTTTCATATCCGCGTTCAATGCCTACCATGTCCCGCAAATACAGGCCGCTTGACACCATGGTGGCGCCAAGCTCCTTTTCGCTCGTGAATTCGCCGCTTGGGTCAAGGGCGACGCTGCGCTCGTTGTACTCGGTGACACCGGCACTGGGCACGATATTGCGCGCTCCCACCGCCTCCTGGATGCGCCAGGGTTGAACGCCGAGCGAGGCCAGCCGCTCTTGGGAATAGTCCAGGAACACGTTCTCCGGGCGCACCCCCCACCGGGAGACCTTCGCCACCTCGGGCACCCCCAGCAGGGTCCGCATGATGGTGTCGGTAAAATTTTCCAGCTCCTTGAATCCGTATTTGTCCCCGGCCTGTTCCTCCATATCCTTATCCAGGTGGGCTGGGTCGGCAAAAATAACCGGCGACCAAAGGTCCGGGTTGAGTTCCGACGCCCTGATGTTTTCCCGGGCAAATCGCATGAGGAGCTTACGGAAGGTCTCGGGCTTCATGTCCGTGGCCACGTCCACCACCACCATGCCGGGCTCGGAGCCCAGGTGGACATCCGACACCTCGGGGACGGTACGCAGATAGTGCTCCAGGCGGTCCAGCTTGCGCTCCACCTGGGCCTGGGGGACGCCGGAGGGAATGACAAGGGCCATGCCCAGGCGGGCACCATCTTCTCCCCGGCGTAGTGTGGCGTCGATGCGCCGGGCCTGGGCGGCCCGCAAGGCGATCTCGGCCTTCCCGGGCTTGGGCGAGGCCACCGTGAGCATGAGGGTGGCCGTATCCCCGAAATCCTTGAGGAAGACGGGTGGCCCGGCCCCGTCCGGGAGCCCCTTGAGCGCGCTGATCTTCAAGTCCAGGTCGTCGAGGATCTCGTCCGTCCCGGAGACTTCGTCGCGCAGCGTCACCCGGACCACGGACATGCCGGCATTGGACACCGACTCTACCCGGTCGACTTTGCTGTTCTCGGCCAGACGCTGTTCAATGGGCCGGGTGACCAGCTCCTCGACCTTCTCGGCCCGCACCCCTGGCCAGGAGCAGATGACCGCGGCCACCCGCACTGGAATATCGGGGTCCTTTCGTTGGGGCATCCGGATATAGCCGAAGACACCCCAGGCCAGCACCGCCACCAACAACACCCAGGAGATGTGGCGGTTTTCCACGAAAAAGCGGGCCATATTGCGTTTGGCACGCAGGTCGGGACCAAGTGCATCCGACCGGGTCGAATCATCATGCGGTTGTGACACGATATTCCTCAACGTATCCAACGGTTGCTCAATGGAAAAATGCGTCGGCAGCCGGGAGCAGGCACACGGCCGCTTCTTCGGAATGTTCGGGGGGGGGGGCCGGTCGCTCGGCCATCCCGGCCTGCCGCTAACGGATGATCCGCACTTCCTGCCCGTCCTCGGCCAGGGTGGTCCCCCGAGTAATGACCTGATCGCCCGGCGTGAGACCGTCTGTCACCGTGGCCATGTCCCCGATCACGCCGCCCACGGTGACGGAGCGGGCCATGGCGTAGGTCTTGCCCTTGTTTGTTCGCAGCAGGTGCACCACGAAGTGTCCGTCTCCCCCGGGGCTGGCCAGGGCGTCCAGGGGGACGGCCGCGACGCTCGCCCCCTGTGTTGCGGGATCGCGGCTGACCGAGGCGATCATGCCGTCCTTGAGGGCCAGATCATGGTTGGGGATGGTCACTTCCACATTGAAGGCCCGGCTCTTGGTATCGGCCGAGGGGGACACGGCCGTGACCACTCCGGGAAAGTGGCGCTCGGGCAGGGCGTCGGCAGTTACGTTCAAGGAGTCACCCGCCTTGACCCGGGCCACTTCCTGGTCGGACATGGCGAAGACGGCCTTGACCGAGGAGAGGTCGGCCAGCACGAAAGCCACTGCCCCTTCCTTCACCAATGTGCCGCGTTCCACATCCCGGCGCACCACGAGGCCATCCATGGGCGAGGCCAGGATGGTATCGCGCAGATTGATTTCGGCTTGGTCCACGGCCGCCCGGGCTTGCGCGGCCTTGGCCTGGGCCACGCCCAGTACTTCCTGAATGCGATCGAATTCACTGTGCGCGATCGCCCCGCTGGAAACGAGCTTGGCGTTACGTTCCTGGTCGCGCCGGGCCAGGAGCAGGGAGGCATTGACCTCGTCCAAACTGGCTCTGGCTTGCGTAAGGCGGGATTTGTAATCGGCGTCACGCAGCCTGACCAGCACCTCGCCCTTTTCGACGCGACTGCCCATATCCAGAGCCTTGGGATTTAACTCCTGCACATAGCCAGGGACCTTGAACGCGAGGCTAAGCATCTCGCGCGGGGCAATGACAGCGGTATAGCGACTGGCCTGGGCCGGGTGCTCTCCGGACGTGGCCGCGATTGTGGCCACCCGGTACACGCAAACGGGCAAGGGGGCTTTGGCCTGTTGTGATTGTTCTGGCACGCAAGCCGCCACGGACACGGCCAGTGCCAGAATAAGCATGCTCTTCATGTGTGCCTCCTCGAATTCGAGCGCACGGCTTCCAGGCCGGCCAGGGAAAAACGAAAGGTGTGTTCGGCCAGTCGCTCCACATCCTGGGGAGTATAGGTGCTTTGGGGGTAGAGGTGGGTGATAATGACGGTATTTTGGGCATGAAAGAGCGTTTGCCCGCCGATAGCCCCCGCGCACAGGCGCAGGGTTTCCGGATCGAGTGGTCCGGTAATGTCCTGGATGACGGCTTCCAGGCGTTCCTTGATGGGACGCAGGAACCGTTCCACCAGCGGCTGGAGGGCAGGACTCGGATTGGCCAGTTCCAGCCAGAAGAGCTTGCTTTGGCGGGCCTGGGTCGGGTCTTCGGGGAAGTTGAGGCGCAGCAGGTTGAGGATGAAGCGGCGCAGGCGTTCTTCGGGCGTGGCGGCCTCGTCGAGTCCTTCGGAGATGGGGTAGCTTTCGTCGCAGGAGGCCATGATGCATTCGAGCGCTGCGGCGTACAAGGCTTCCTTGGAGCCGAAGTGGTAGTTTACGGCGGCCACGTTGGCCTGGGCCCGGGCGCAAATGTCACGGATGGTGGCCAAGTCGTACCCCTTTTCCAGAAAGACCTCGATGGAGGCTTCGATGATGCGTGTCCGGGTGTCGCCGTGATCCATGGTCTCCTCGATTCAAACATTGATTGAAACACCGTTTAAATTATGGTTTGAAATATGGCAAGCGGATTTTGGTGGGCGAAGGAAGGATGTTCTCGGGAAGATAATGGCGCACCGTCACGGATGTCCGCTCCTGGCGCGTAGACCTGATGCCATGAAGGCAGCCCGAAAGGAGGCCTCCTTCCTGGACGCTGACGCCTGACAAGCTTGCTTCATGGGTCAGGGTTTGCGGCGAGTTTGGCGGTGTTGGCCCTCGATTCTCCATTGTGGCAGAGTCCAGGCTTTGTTCGCCTGACCCTTTTTTCCGTGTGGATGATTGGGGGTAATGTTTTGGCTTGGCAGAAGAAAAAATAGTAATTTCAATATGGTGGGATGGATGTTATGGAGCGGGGAGAGGCGGCCGGCCGAGGCCATTTTCCTTAAGTCCGCACGGTCATCGAGAGAACCTTAGGGGCACGAGGTGGCTGCGGGCAGCAATACGGCCATGGCCCTGAGCCCTCGACCGCCTTCCCGGTTTTCCAGAACAAGCCAGCCTCCCATCTGCTGCAACACGGCCTCGACGATGGCGAGTCCCAGCCCGCACCCCGTGGGCGTCTGCTGTTTGCCGCGAAAGAAGCGTTGCGTCGCCTGGAGAATCTCCTCAGGAGGCATGCCGGGCCCTTCGTCTTCCACCTGTATGCCACGCCCGTCCGGCGTGACGTTCCAGACGACCGTACCGCCTGCGGGCGAGTGCTGCAGCGCGTTTTCATGGAGATTGCGCAGGGCGATGGCCAGGCTGTCCCGGTTTGCCGCGATCGTGAAGTTGCGCAGGGCGGGATCGATGCGCACCGTGATGCCCTGCGCCACCGACGGCTGCGCCGATGTGCCGATCTCCTCGAGCACGTCGCCGAGGCAAATGCGTTCCGTTTGGCTGGTGACCGGACCGCTTTCGAGCTTGGCCAGGGTCAGCAGCTGGCGCACCAGGCGCGTGGAGCGGTCGACGGAGAGCAGGATGTGCCGCAAGGCCCCTTGTCGGATGCCGGGATCGTCTGTGGCCATGGCGATTTGCGCGTGCGTCTTCAATCCGGCCAGGGGCGTGCGGAGTTCGTGGGCGGCGAAGGCCGTGATGTCTCGTTCGTGGCGTCGGGCCGTTTCCACCTTGGCGAACAGGCTGTTTAGGGCCTTGGCCAAGGGCAGGAGTTCGGCAGGGGCGTGTTGCGTCCGCAACGGCCGCATGTCGTCGACGTCCCGGGATTTGAGCTCCACGGCCATGTCGAGCAGGGGACGCAGTCCGCGTCCGAGGCTCAGCCAGATGAGTCCGCCGAGCAGGGGAAGCATCAGGATGGCGGGGATGGAAAGTCCCTTGACGAGGTCGCGGGCGAGCTGATCGCGCTGACCGAGACGGTCGCCGATCATCACGCGTACGCCCTTGGCGGGATTGTCGATGGTGTACACCCGCCAGTATTCGCCCTGGATGCGGTGATCCGAGAAGCCGGACGCCTTATCGGTCAGGGAGACGTCAGGCGCGCTGCCGGACCTGGCGATAAGGCGTCCGTCAAACGACCATATCTGGCAGGAAAGCTGGCGTTCGTAATGGTCCGACGTCGCGGCGGCGCTTGCCGTGGCGGCGAGGGCGGGACCGCTTCTGGCCACGAGGGAATTGACCATGCGCGCCGCCTCCTGGAGGCGGGTGTCGAGCACATGTTCGAGCTCGGCTTTCGCCCCCACGAAAATCCAGAGGATGCCGCACAGCCATATGATGCCCGTGGCCGCGACCAGGATGGCGAAAAGACGCCGGCGCAGGGAAATCATGGCGCGACCTGCATGCGGTAGCCGAGCCCGCGCACCGTCTCTATCTTTTCCCGGCCCACCTTGGCCCGCAAATGATGCACGTGCACCTCCACCGTGTTGCTCTCCACTTCCTCGCCCCAGCCGTACAGCCGGTCCTCGATCTCGCCCTTGGAGCGGATCGCGCCGGGATGCTCCATCAGGAGCGCCAGGACCGCGAACTCCCGCCTGGACAGGGTGAGCGGCTGCCCGTTTATGGTGGCCGACAGGCTTGCGGGCTCAAGCGCAATGCCGGCGGCCGTCAGGCAGGGGGCGGCGCGGCCGGCGCCACGCCGGCCTATGGCCCGGATGCGCGCGGCCAGTTCGTCCAGATCGAATGGTTTGCCGCAGTAGTCGTCCGCGCCAAGGTCGAGCCCTTTGACCCTGTCCGTGATCTCATCGAGGGCGGTGAGCAGCAGGACCGGGGTCCGGTCTCCCCGTTGGCGCATGGCCCTAAGCACATCCAGCCCGGAACCGTCCGGCAGCATCAGGTCGAGCACCACGGCGTCGAAAGTCGTCGTGGCAAGGGCCGTGCGCGCCGCGTCGCAGGAGCCGACCATATCCACGGTCATGCCGGCCAGTCCAAGCCCCACCTTGAGCCCCGCGGCAAGGACCTGATCGTCTTCGATGATGAGAATCCGCATGTCCGGTTTCCTCCGGCTCCGGTTTCATGTCCCCGCCTTAAGGCTGGCTTAAGGTGGACGGCGAAACTGGAGGAAACTTCACTCAAGGAAGGAGCGGCATGTCAAGAGCAGTATCGTGGACGTACATCCTGGCCTTTTTCGTCGCGCTGATCCTGTCGCCCGCCGGAGCGTCCGCCAGGACGCCGGCCCCAGCGGATGCGGTATTCCGGTTGGACGTCGCCAGGAGCGGCGGCGGGGACCTCGTCTGCACCTGGAACATCGCCCCGGGGCATTATCTTTATAAGGACCGGATCGAGGTCACGACCAACGGCGGCAAGGCCGTGCCCCTTGCCCTGCCCCCCGGGGTGGAAAAGGACGATCCGACCTTCGGGAGCACGCAGGTCTACCACAACCACGTGTCGGTGTCCCTCGCCAGGTCGGCCCTGCCTTCCTCGGGCGCGATCCAGGTGACCTACCAGGGTTGCGCCGAGCATGGCGTGTGCTACCCGCCGGTGCACAAGAGGATCGATCTGGCCACGCTCGCGTTGACGCCGGGAAAAAAAGGCCCTGTAGCGGACGTCGCGCCGCCTGCCGGGACGTCGCAAACCGCACACGGCAAGCCGGACGGCGCGTTGGCGTCCGTGCTTTCCGGCGGATTGCCGGCGATGGTGTTCAGTTTTCTGGGATTCGGCCTGCTTTTGGCCTTCACGCCCTGTGTCTTCCCCATGGTGCCGATCCTTTCCGGCATGCTGGCGCGTTCCGGCCAGGATCTTTCGGCACGCAAGGGACTTGTCCTTTCCGGCGCCTACGTGCTGGCCATGGCCCTGGCCTATGCGGCCCTCGGCGTTGTGGCCGCCTGGTCGGGGCAAAATCTCCAGGTCATGCTGCAACGGCCCGCGGCGATCATCCTGATGGGCCTCGTCCTCGTGGCCCTCTCGCTTTCCATGTTCGGGCTCTACGATCTGGCGCTGCCGGCATCGCTCACCGCGCGCCTGTCGCGGGCCACGGGGCGGGCCGGGAGTTCGGTCGGCGGCGCGGCGCTGCTCGGCTTCGGATCGGCCCTCATTGTCGGCCCCTGCGTGACGCCGCCGCTGGCCGCGGCGCTTTTGTACGTGGCGCAGACCGGCGACGTCACCCGAGGCGCGGTTGCCTTGTTCGCACTGGGGCTTGGCATGGGGATGCCGCTTCTTGCGTTCGGCCTGTTCGGCGGCAAGTTGCTGCCGAAATCCGGCCCCTGGCTTGTCACGGTCAAACAGGTGTTCGGCTTCCTCTTCCTGGGACTTGCCATCTGGATGCTGGGCCGGGTGTTGCCCGGGCAGGTGATCCGTGGACTGTGGGGCCTATTGGCGATCGCGGCCGGAGTGTGGTTCGGCCTGCTGCGAAGCCATGGATACGGGATGCGCCTGGCCGGCGGCGGGATCGCTCTTGGCGGAGTGCTCCTGTTGACGATCAGCCTGGGCGTTTTTCCCTTTTCCTGTCCCCTTGCGATCTGCGCTGGCGCGCCGGCGGCGTCCACGGACGGGGCAGACGTTTCCGTGCGCAAGGTGCGCACCATGGACGGGTTTGACGCGGCCATGGCCGAGGCGAGGGCCAAGGGGCGGCCCATCCTGGTCGATTTCTCTGCCGACTGGTGCGTGGTCTGTCGGGAGATCGACCGCGAGGTCATGGCCGATGCGGCCGTTGTCCCGCGCCTGCGCAACGTTTCCATCCTGCGCGTGGACGTAACGGCGGACACTCCCGAAAGCCGCGCGCTCATGCGCCGCTTCGACGTCGTGGGACCGCCGACCATGTTGTTCGTCAATGCCCATACCGGCCGGGAAATCGACAACAGCCGCTCTATCGGCGCGGTTTCGGTCGCGCAGTTCCTCCGGACTTTGGGGAAGGTCGGCGTCTGAGCCGCCCCCCCTTCCAACCACAAAAAGAAAGGATGGCTCCATGAAATCGAACGTGTTGTTTGCGCTTGTCGTCTGTCTGGTCCTGGTCGCCGCCATCGCGCCGTTGCGGCGCGCCGTCGCGACCGAGCAACCCGTGGCCGTGGATTCCGCCGCGGTATTCAACGATCCCGCCGCCCCGGTCACCGGCAATCCGAAAGGGGATGTCACCATCGTCGAGTTTTCCGATTACAATTGCCCCTTTTGCAAGCAAGCCGCCGCGGCCCTCGACAAGTTGGTCAAGTCGGATGGCAAAATCCGTGTGGTTCACAAGGATTGGCCCGTGCTGACCGATGCTTCGGCCTATGGGGCGCGCCTCGCCCTGGCCGCCGGCTATCAGGGAAAATACGCCGCCGTCCATGCGGCCTTGATGCAAATCCCGGGCATGCGGATTTCAAAGGACCGGATGCTCGAAGCCGTCAAGGCCTCGGGCGTGGATATGGACCGTCTGGAAAGCGATCTGAAAGTCCATGCCAAGGAGATCGCCGCCTTGCTGGAACGCAATTCCGAACAGGCCGAAACCCTGGGGCTGCAAGGGACGCCGGCATTTCTCGTCGGGCCCTACATTGTCCCTTCCGCGCTTGGCTATGACGATTTCAAGCAGGTCGTCGCCGATGCGCGGACGAAAATGAAAGGCGACAAGTAGGGAACCCTTCCGGGGTTGCTCCCGGTAGACGGCCATGGATTCGAATCCTTCCGAGTCCGCTAAAAGGAAAGCAAGGGGCTAGGCAGTGTTTGCCTGGCCCCTTTTCCCGTGTGGCTAAAAGGGCTGGAAACAGTAGGGCGGTTGCTAATGGGGAAGGATCAGATGGAATTCGACCGGGTTGTGTGGCGAGATCATCTCTTGTCTCGCCACACAACCACAACAGGATGAGGGCAAAAAACTGCGCCACCTTCCGCATCCACGTCCTGAAGTTGAAGGCAGCGGCGGCCATGAACAGGTTGATGGCGTCACCGAGCACTCCTTTAAGGAAATTCCCCGCCATGCGGTGATCCTGTCTGATGTGCCCGATTACGGGTTCGATCCCGGCGCGTCTGCGGAAACGTAGCCTAGCCTTGCGGCGTTGGGAGGAAGTATCGTTTTTTTTCGGACGACTTGGCGTCACAATTTCCGTGTCGCCCACCCGGGTTCGACCGCGATAGCCCCGGTCACAGATGGCCACTTGGGGGCAGCTTCCCGTGATCTGCCATACCTGCTCCAGCACATCGGGCAACGTATTGCCGTCATAGATGTTTTCCGCAAACGACAACGCCCCGACGATGACACCTGTGGTCTTGGTCATGACCAGGGAAGCCTTGCGGCCGAACTCGTATTTCTTGTGCTCCTTGCCCTTGCCGATGCACAGCACCTCCGGCTCGTGCAGGCTGTAGATCTTGTTTTTGTCCGTCCGCTTTTGACCATGAACTCTTCGGAAAAGCTGAAGCGTTTCTCTGTGCTTGGCCAAGGCATCGCCCGGGAGTTTGCGTTCCAACTCCCGGATGAGCACACCGGCCATCGTCCGAATGCGTTTGATGATCCGGTTGCTCTTGACGCGCTGGAGCAGCAGACCAGGCAACTCCCGCCTGAAGCTCCGGCGCAGGCCAATGCCCTCGTGGGCAGCGATCTTTCTGCATCGCTTGATGATTTTTGTCAGAAGCTTCGTGCCGGTGGGTGGGGAAGGTGATGTTTTTTCCCTGACCGTGGTATCGACGGTGACTTCCACCTCCTTGGTGGTTTCCCCGTGCTGCGCCACCGAAACTTCGAAGATCAGGCGCGCTCTCTCTTCGCCGATTCTTTTGCAAAATAGACGAACTCCGAGGGATTACAGGGAAACTTCCACTGGAAAAGGCTTTCGCCGCAAAAGGCCTGAAAGTTGGGATTGGCCACCCAGGCCTCGACTACCCGCTCGTCGCTCAGATTCTCAAGCTGCTTGAGCAGGAACAGGCCGGCCATGAGCCGGATGGGCTTGGCTGGGCGTCCGGCCTGGCTATAGAGCCCGGCGAATGCCTCCTCGAAGCACTGCCAAGGGATGCGCTTGGCCAGTTTGAGCAGGGGATGGGCGGGATTGAGCTGATCCAAAAGGTCTGGATAAAGGAAATTGCCCTGCCGACTTTCGCGGGATTTTGCCTTCATGACCGCCCTCCAGAAGTGCTCAGATACAATCGGTTTTCTGCGGAATCACTGCAGTTCCTGCTTGAGGAAGATACATTAAAAACAGTATGTTGTTAGCATTTTTCAGACTGATGGACAGATTTCAAGACCGACTACTTTAGGGAAGTGGTACAAAACTGATCGCCTCCCCCGGTAGAGGGACCGGTTTGGATAACAAAGGGCGGAATGTGGCCATCGCTCCCCGGTGATGCGTTTTGGTTATGCCTGGGAGGGCGTAGATCAGCGACGTCATCGTAAAACGTATTGTGATGGCCCTTTGGTCGGCGTAATGTTTTTTTAAGGAAAAATGAATCAGGAGGGGGATGTCATGGCCTTCTCAGCGGATGCCCGAGGATGGGTCATGTCGGGTGGCGAATGCGGCCACTTTGGTGTCGGAGTCGTATCGGGGAGAGGCGGCAAAACGGGGAGCTTTTTACTGGCTCTCTTGGTGGAATTGGCTTTACAGCCCCCTGCCGAGGCGTTGGCGATCCAGACGCACGGCGGAGTCGAAGGCTTGTACACGCATCAGTTCGGCCACGTGTTGTTTTTGGTGGCAATGGTGGTGTTGTATTTTCGCCTGCGGCGTCTCGTGGAATGGACATCACGGGGCTGGCGGCTCATCGGCGCGTCCTGCCTGCTTTTCGCCATGTGGAATGCCGTGGCCTTTTGGGGCCACTGGTTGGAGGAGAGCATGTCCGCCATGCCTTTCGCAGGCGGGCCGACCCCTTGGAGCCGGGAACTGGTCGTGAGTTCCGGCTGGAAAGCGCTCCTCTTCTATGCGTGCAAACTTGATCATCTCCTCTCGGTACCTGCCATGCTTTTGTTTCTTTTGGGGCTTAGGGCATTGTATAAGGAGCGGCAATGACTCCTCGCCTTTCGGAATTGCCGATTTTTCTTGTCGACTTATTCGGGTCGGCCATGATGATTGTGCTCTCGATACTGGCCCTCCGCTATGCGTATAGGCTCATGCGCCGGGAGCCAAGGGAGCTGTTGCTGTCATATCTTTATATGTTCACGTTGGCTTTGATGGCTTTTTCAGTCGGACGCGGCGTCGGGCACATTGTGCGAGGCATTTTGGTCAATATCGGATATAAAGATGTCTGGGAATCAGTAGGTCCGGTAAGTGGTGCAATTAATACGATATCATTTATATACATTGCTGCGATCACTTGTTATTATTATTTTGTGGAAAAAGCATTTTTATTACTGAAGCAGGCGCACGAGAAACTTGGAGTAGCATTTGACGAGATACGTAGAAGCCGAGATCAGGCAATATTGTTGGAGCGTTGCGCAATATCGGATAGGATGTCCGCAACATTGGCTCACGAAACAAGGAATCCAATCTTTGTTATTGCAAATTTTGCAAAGTCGTTGCTTCGTAAGAGCGATATGAATGATCAAGCCAACTCAAAATTACGCATCATCGTCGAGGAGTCGCACAAGCTTGAACGTCTGATCGACGGTATCTTGAAAGCTAAGCACGATTTGCCATATCTCATGAGTCAGGTTTCTGTCGGAGAATTGCTTGCCGGGTTGCAAAAAATCGGCGAGGACAAAGCCGAAGCGGCGAAAATAGGCATACACCTTTCCCCGAGTCCAGAAGAACTCTGGCTCCATGTCGACAGGGAAAGCGTGTTGGTCGGCCTGACCGAAATCGTGCAAAATGCGATTGAGGCCTCCCCAAAAGGAGGGACGGTGGATATCGCCACGGTTCGCGTGGGCGAGAAAGTAATTTTTCGCATTTCGGATTCTGGAAAAGGCATCCCCTCGGCGTTGTTGCCAAAGATTTTCGAACCTTGCTTTAGTACCAAGGAGTTTTCCGCCGGATTGGGGTTGGCCTTCGCCAGGGAAATCCTGAAGAGGAACCGTGGCCTGCTTGAGGTTGTATCAATTCCCGAGGGAGGTACCACGATCAGCGTGGCCTTTCCCTTGGCTGGGCAGACGGATTGACGCCGTTGATATAGAGCCCAACGTCTTCGACTCCTCCCGGTTCTTTCACGAGGATGCCCGGGCCGTCGTTTCCAATCCCGCTGTCCATCTGCACGCCGCTGACGGCCGCAATTTCCTTCTCATGACGGATAACGTCTACGACGTGATAACCATCGACCCCGCTCCGCCCCTGTGGAGCGCAGGCACGGTCAATCTCTATACCAAGGAATTCCTGACGCTCTGTAAGGAACACATCAGCGAAGGGGGCGTGGTCAGCCTCTGGTTGCCGCCCGCTCCGGTGACGGATCTGGCCATGATCATGAAAACGTTCACGGAAGTCTTTCCGGACGCCACGCTGTGGCGGGGGCCGAATTTCCCGGGATTCTACTGTATCGGCGGCAAGAAATCTTTTGACCAGAGCCGGGAAAGTTTGGAACGCGTCGTCGCGAGTCTCCTCAAAGCGCCCGACCTCGGCGAGTGGTTTCCCAGGCTGCGCGATCCATCCGTGTTGCGTCGCATGTATGTCTTCGATTCCAGGCGGTTCGCGCAACTCGTGAAACCGTTTCCGGACGTGACGGACGATCGCCCGTACACGGAATTTCCGCTCTGGCGGGGCGTTCTCGCGGACAGGGTGCCGATACTCAGTGCCGAAAACCTCGCGAGAATGGTCGGACAACCGGAAGCGCCATCGGCCAAGCCCTAGGCAATGCCCGAGGATACGGCCGCCCCTGGCCGTGCCAAGGCCGGTTCGGAGTCCTTGGCGATGCTTGCGCGTTCCTGATCGTGCCATCGAGCGGCAGGCGGCGACCCGCGCGCCTGGGGCGAGGCTTCAGGCCGCCGTCCGGCCGTCCTCGTCTCGTCCGAAGGACAGGATCACGGAGGTTTCGCCGGGGATCTCGCAGGAAAGGGCGATGTCCCAGCCGTTGGTGCGGGCGATGAGCCGGGCCGAGTAGGTGCCGAGCCCCGTGCCCCAGCGCTTGCCCGAGGTGACGTACTTTTCGAAAAAGCGCTCCCGGATGCCCTCCGGCACCTCGCCGGAGTTGGCGACGCGCAGGGTCCGCAGGCGGGTGTCGCCCTCGATGCGGCATTCGCCGCCGGCCGGCGCGGCCTCGATGGCGTTCTTGATGAGGTTTTCCAGCATGGTCAGACAGAGCATTTCCTCGCCGACCACGGGAAAGGCGTCTCCCTTCGTGACCGGAACCCCGTCGAGGCGCACGGCCATGCGGATGTTTTTGGCCTCGGCGGCCAGACGCGTCTCATGGAGGCTCCGGGATGCCGTGCGCAGGATGTCGAAGGGCTCGCGCTTGCAGGCGTAGGTCCCGGTCTCCATCTGGTACAGGGCCAGGGACATGTTGATCATGTGCAGCATGCGGTAGCCCGATTCCTGGAGCAGGTGCAACAGTTCGATATCCCTGGCCGGCAGGTTCTTGTTCTTGAGGATCAGACGCGGCATGTGGATGACGCCCATCAGCGGCGCCTTGAGGTCGTGGCGGGTGATGCGTTCCACGTCCTCGCGCAGGGCCTCGAGCTTTTTGCGCTCGGAGATGTCCCGGAAGACCGCCTGGTAGACGTCCTCGTTGATGCGCCGGCCGCTGACGCTGGCATGGACCCGCCGTCCTTCCTCGGTCAAAAACACCCTGTCGATCCGGCTGACTTCCCCAGCCATGGCCCGCGTCATGTCGAAAGGATTGTCGCCGAGATTGTTCGGTTCTATGAGCGCCAGGTAGTTTCTGCCGCGCAATTCCTCCAAAGAGTGGGCGAGAATCTGACAGGCGGCCGGGTTGGCGTCCTCGATGCGCCCTTCCCGGTTCATAAGGAGGATGCCCACCGCGGATTGTTCATAGAGGACGCGGTAGCGCTCCTCGCTTTTGCGCAGCTTGTCGTTGGCGTAGGTGAGTTCCCGGGTGCGCTCCCGGACGCGCCGCTCCAGTTCCTCGTGGGAGCGGCGCAGGGCGGCCTCGACTTCCTTGCGGGCGCTGATGTCCCGGTTGCAGCCGCGGATGCCCAGATACTCGCCGGAATGGCTGAAAATGGGCCGGCAGTGGTGGTGTATCCAGATGGTCCGGCCGTCGGGCCGGATGATGCGCAGTTGCAGGGTGCGCTGGCTGCGGTCGGGACTCAGTTCGGCGCCGGCGTGTTCGCGCCAGGCGGCGGCGTCGTCGGGATGGACGAGGGCGTCGAACATGAGGTGCGCATCGGCCATGTACTCCTCAACGCTATGGCCGCTGATGCGCTGGCAAGCCGGGGCGATCCAGAGAAACCGGCCGTCGGGACCCTTCCAGTACTCCCAGTCGTAGGTGAAATCGGCCACGGTGCGCAGCGTTGCTTCGCTTTGGCGCAAATTGGCCGCTGAACGCCTGGCCGCTTCGGAGCCGCGTGCCAGGGCCTCTGCCATGGCGTTGACCGAGCGTTCGAGGCGCCCCAGCGCCCCCGTGCCCAGAGGCCGGGGAATGCGGGCGGTCAGGTCCCCGGACCCGAGGGTGCCGGTGACCGCCACGATGGTGTCCAGCCGCCGGCCGAGCAGGCCTGAGCCGACCAGCCAGGCCAGGCACAGGGACAAGCCGAGGGCCAGGGCGAGCAGGTAGAGATTGCGCCGCAGCAGGGCATTGGCCCGATCCAGGCTTTGTTGGCGGGGAATGCCCACCACGATGGTCAGATACGGGTCCTCCCCCGGACCCAGGCGCAGTTGGGAATAGGCGTAGATGCGGTCCACCCCGTCCGCGCCGATGCGGTCGACCGCGCCTTGGGGGATGTGCTTGCGGGCCACGGCCGCGCGCAGCGGGGTGGGGAGCGGACTGCCGATGCCGCTTAACGGATCGGACGGCATCCGGTAAATGCGCCGCCCGGCCCGGTCCACAATGGACAGCACCGAATCCAGGGGCAGATCGGCGTGCTTGAAGATGTTGCCGTAGGTGTCCAGCCGGATGGTAAGGACGAGCTGGCCGAGGAGAGCTCCCTTGGCGTCGCGCAAGGGCTGGACGAAGGGAAAGGTCGGCGGGGCGTCGGGAGCCGCGCGCTGGAACGCGCCCGCCGTGAACGCGCCCCGGCTCATGGCCCGCTCAAAGGCGGGAAGATCGGCCAGACTGGTCCGTTGCGTCGGGGCGGCCGTGGACAGGATGCTCCCGTCCGGCCCGGCCAGGGTGATATTGGCCACCATGGGAAAGGCGGCGGCGACGATCTTGAAGCCTTCGGCCACGGCCCCGGCGTCGCCGGCCTTGATCCGGGGCTCCTCGGCCAGCTTTTCCAACAGCTGGCGCAGGCCATGGGTCGTGCGTTCCTGGATCTCGCCGATGCCCTGGGCCAGGATCTGGGCATTGTGTTCGGCATCGATCAGGGCGTGGTTGCGGGCCTCGAAGCCGGTCATCAAGATGATGCCCAGGGCCGGCAGCACGGCGATGAGCACAAGGAGGACGAGCAGGCGGCGGATGGAGCCGTTGATGACGGGACCAAGCCGGTCCGTTGTCCGGTCGCGCAGATGGTGGGCGGCGGCGATCCAGGGACTGGATGACGGAGGTTGGACCATAGTGGTGTCCCTCGACGGGTCGAAGCTTTGGGCTGGCTTTGTGTGTCCCCCGATACGGAGAGGACCGCGCCTGGGGCGTATCCACCCTGATCCTGAGCCCGTATCGCGGGGAACATAACGCGCCCGAAATTTCGTTACAATAGGAACAAAGTGGCGCGGTATCCGACTCTCCAGGTCGGAAGTCCGCTTGTCATGCGACGCCGATGGGTTCGCCCGAAGCGAAGGACGGTTCGTGCAGGGGAATCACGATGTCCGCCGCGTCGCGGATCCTTCGCAGGATGTCATAGGCGGCGTAGGTATTGACGCAGGTGCCCGGCGGGATAACCGTCATCTCGCGGGCCGTGACGGATTTGGGCGGGAAGAGGTTTTCCCGTATGACGCAAAAGCCCGTGATGACGGCCGAGCCGGCCGGCGTATCCACGAAGACGGACATGCCCCCTTCGGTATGGGCCGGGGTGTGGACCATGCGCAGGCCGGGAACGATTTCGGTGTCCGAGGACAGGGACAACATCTGCCCGCCTTCCAGCACGTCCTCGATGTATTCGTCGTTGTAGCGGTAATCCAGCGGGTGCGGCTCCCTGGCGTGGGCCAGCTCCTTTTCGTGGACGTAAAACACCGCGTTTTCGCACAGCCCGTCGTTTTCGCAGTGGTCGTTGTGCAGGTGGGTATGCACCACCACGTCGATGTCGGAGGGGGCGAGGCCGAAGCGGGCCAGCCCGTCGGCAAAGGAACGGATGGGGCCGCCGATGGCCGCTTCCCGGTGCTCGGAAATGACGGGGCGCATTTCCCCGGTGTCCACCAGAATGCGCTTGTCCCCGCCCTCCAGATACCATCCGTAGATGGGAATCGTATAGGGCTGCCCATAGTCGAACTGGTAGGTCATCATGCCCTTGTCGAATTCCTTGGTGCCCAACACGATGGGATGGATTACAAACGTACTCATGGCATCCTCCACGGCATGGCGTCGCACCGAGAGTTCCGCACGAACCCGCTGCGGCGTCCGTCTCTTTCTTTCGGGGCAATTCCCCGCACCCTGGGGCACTATCCTCCTGTTGGCGTCCCTTTGCAACCGGTTATGCGATATAAAGCGCGGCATGACCCGCGCCGTCGCGCCAGTGTCCGTGCAGCGGGAAACGACAAAACAGTGGAGACTGGAAGGGGAGGGGGCTTTTACAGAATTTCCCCGCGTGCGCCGGTTTTCCGGGCAATGCGGTCGTAAAGCGCCTTACATTTTCGAAGGTGGGAGGATGCGGTTTCGGGCGCGTCGCAATACACGACCCGGGTCGCCCCGCCCGAGGCGGTTTGCAGGCGGGCGGCTCCCTCGGCCAGGACGGGGCGCGGCGTCCGTCCCGGAGTGACGGCCAGGAGCACGGCGTCGGCCGACCGGGCCAGCCGCAAGGCGTCGCCGGAGTCGGCCACGGGCGCGGCGCAAAGGATCACGACGTCATAGGCTTTGCTCAGCCGGGTAAGGGCCGCGTCCAGTCGCGGACCGTCGAGAAGGCGGTCGGCGTCTTCCGGGGAGGCCGGCGGCGTCCCGGGGGGCAGCAGGAACAGCTCCTTTTGGCCTCGGGGCGCGATGGCCGCTTCAAGGGAGGTTTCACCGGCCAGGACATCGGCCAGGCCGGGCGTCGGGGCGATGCCGGCCAATGCCGCCAACGCGTCGTTACCGAGGGCGGTGTCGGCCAGCACGGTTCGCCGGCCGCTTCGGGCCAGGGCCGTGGCCAGGCCCAGGGCCAGCTCCCGGGATGCCTCGGCAGCCTCCCGGCCAGGCGCGGTCACCAGGAGGCGGTGCGGATCGGTCCCGCTTTCGGGAAACAGGGCTTCGCGCAGGCGGCGCAGGCTTTGGGTCCGCGCTTCCGCTTCGCCCAGGGGGATGGTGGGAAGACGGGCGCTTCCGGCAGTGGCCAGGGCCCCGGGGCGCGTCGCGGCGGCATCGACATACTCGGCCACAAGGGCTGCGGCCAGGGCCAGAAACACGCCCAGGGCGACGCCGAGGGCCAGCATGAACGAAAGCCTGGGGCTCCGGTATTCGTCGATCTTGTCCGGCATGGAGGCCGGTTGGGCCATGCGGGCCAGGGACAGGTTCAGGTGCTGGCCGAGATCGGCCGCCGTGTGCAACTGGTTGAGGCTCAAGAGAAAGGTCTGGGCCGCCTCGGCCTGGGCGCTGGCCAGGGCCACGGCGGCCGTGCGGCCGGGATAGGCCTGGACGGTCTTGTCCAGCTCGGCCAGGAGCGTGGCATAGGCCGCGTCCTGGGCCTTGTAGCCGGCGCGGTCGGCCGTGTATGCGGCCAGGCGCTCGTGCAGGAAGCGGAACGTCTGGTCCATGGACGCGGTTTCGGAGCCGAAGACCTTGAGCTCTTCGTTTTTGAGCAGGCCCTTGGCCAAAGCGATCTTGGCCTCGATCTCCTTGACCGCCGGATGGGCGGCGGTCAGCCGTGTTTTGGCTCCGGCCAGGTCCAGGTACAGGTCGCGCAGGGTCATCTTGAGGGCGGTGATATCGTTCGAGAGCTGTTTGGTCGCCGTGGCCTTGTGCATCTCCGGCCGGCGCGACAGCTGGGCCGCGACGTTGTCCGCCATGGCCCGGGCCTTGAGCAGGGCGAGGCGGTTGGCGTCGCGGTCGCCGGCCAGAAGGAAGTAGCGCGTCACGATCTCTTCGGCTTCCTGGGACAGGTCCACGGCTTTTTCCCGCCGGCGTACGGCGCTTTCAATGGCCAGCCGTTTTTCGTAGTCGGCCCGGGCCCGGGGCAGGGCGTTTGCCGCCGCCTGGGCCATGGCGCGGCATTCCTCTCGGCGCATGGCGGTTTCGCGGGCCATAAACGACCGGGCGGCGGCGTTGGCCAGGGTGATGGCCTTGTCCATGGACTCGGCCAAGGCGGTAAATTCCAGGAGGTCGGCGTCCTCCGCCATGGCCGCCTTGATGTAGGGTCGGGGAAAGACCGTGTGGACGAGAGACCTGTTGCTTAATTCCTCATAGGTCAGGTCGCGCCGGCCGAACCTGGGCCAGGAGTTGTCGATGATTCCGCGCACGAAGGGCACGAGCTCGAGAATTTGCAGGGACTTGCGTTTGCGGGTCAGGTGCTCTTCGTCGACCAGCGGCCGCAGCACCAGCGCGGTGTTGGCCAGGGCCTCGTAGCTGTCGCGCTCGGCCTCGGTGAGGGTGGCGGCGTTTTGCGTCGTGGCGTCCAGGGTCAACTGGGCAAGCAGGCTGGCCTTGTTGGGGGAATGGCCGAGGAAGACCTTGGCCGTGGCGACGTATTGGGGTTCGGCGATCAGGGCGAGGACGGCCAGGGAGAAGAAAATGGGCGCGAAGACCCAAAACAGCAGCCGCCGACGTCGCCAGAGCAGGCGCAGGAAATGACGCAGTTCCATGGGTCAGCCCGCCGGGACGCCGCGTTGGGCGATGCCGGGCTGGCATGTCCGTATCAGGCCGATGGGCATGGCGCATCATTAGAGACTTTGGAGGCTTTGCGCAAGGCGACGCGGGAGAAGGCGGCCGCGCCGGCGAGGCGGCCCGGCCAGGGCAGTTTTCCCGTGACACGATCTCGCTTTGGCTTTAAAAACGGGTATGCCTGACACGATAGCCAGCGCCAAAGCGGATGCCCAGACTGTCGGGTTGTTCACGGGCAGCGTCCTCGCCGACGCCGGGCTGACGCTTTTTGCCACCATGCTCGGGTACGGGACGTATCTGATCGACGGGGACGGGCGTGTCGTCAATTCCTGGACCAGCGACTACGCCTCGGCCGGGCCGGCCTATCTTCTGGCCAACGGCGATCTGCTGCGCACCGGTGTGGCCTATCTCAACCAATACAGCGTCTCGCTCCACGCCTCCTCCGGCGGCGTGATCGAAGAGTACGATTGGGAAGGCAATCTCGTCTGGAGCTACGAATACATCGGCGACGACTACAGCCAGCACCACGACGTCTGCGTGATGCCAAGCGGCAACCTCCTCATCATCTTCTGGGGATACAAATCGAGCGCCGAGGCCATGGCCGCCGGCCGCGACCCCGCCACGCTCTCGTCGAACGGGCTGCTCGTCGACAGTATCGTGGAGATTCAAAAAACGGGTCCGACCTCCGGCGTGACGGTGTGGGAATGGCACGCCTGGGACCACCTCATTCAGGACGTCAATCCCGGCCTGCCCAACTACGGCGTGGTCGCGGACCATCCGGAGCGCATCGACATCAATTACACCGGAACGCCGGTCAAGGGCACCGGCGAAGCCGACCCGGACTGGACCCACGTCAACGCCGTGGACTACGATGCGCGAACCGACCAGATACTCATCAGCGTGCACACGTTAAACGAGGTCTGGGTCATCGACCACAGCACCACCACGGCCGAAGCCGCCGGGCATACCGGCGGGAATTCCGGCCACGGCGGCGACCTGCTCTACCGCTTCGGCAATCCCCAGGCCTCGGACGCCGGCGACGCCTCGGACCAGCTTTTTCACGGCCAGCACGACGCCCAATGGATCGCCGAGGGCCTGCCCGGAGCCGGAAACACCCTGGTGTTCGACAACGGCTGGCAAAGCCCTGACGGCGAGTACTCCCACGTGTTCGAACTGCGCCTGCCCGTGGACGAGGAGGGGAATTACCTGAAGGATGCGGACGGCTCCTTTGCCGATCCGGAACTCGTCTGGACCTATCCCCAATACGACGCCCCGGAGTTCTATTCCGCCTACGTTTCCGGGGCCCAGCGCCTGCCGAGCGGCAATACGCTCATCACCCTCGGCGCTTCGGGCACGTTCGAGGAAGTGGATTGGGGCGGCAACGTGGTCTGGAAATACGTCAACCCCGACACCGACAGGGGCGTGCTCGGACAGGGGCAGGCGATCCCCGGCGACGAGCAGGGCAGCGCCAACAACGTGTTTCGGGCCGTGTGGTACGGCTACGATTTTACCGGCTTTCTGGGCAAGGACCTGACAGCGGGAGCGGAACTTGTTCCAAGCGGCGTTTCCGCCACGCTTGCCTCCTCGATGACAAGCCTTCTCGGCCAGCCGCTCGCTGTCGCCGTGGGCTGAAAAAGACGAACGTGTTGTCCTCGCAGACACAGGGATGGCGTTCGAGGACATGACGCCTGCCGGGGGAGCGTCCCCGGAACCGGTCCGGAGAAGCGTGATGCGCACGAGATCTTTTCATTTCCTTTTGGCCGTGGCGGCGTTGTTCTGCCTGATTCCGGCCGCGCCCGGCGCGGGTTTCGCGGCGGAGAGCGTCGTGCGTGTCGTAAGCGGCCTGCCCCGGCTTGTCGTGGACGGCCGGGAGGCTCCCGCGTCCGGTTTCTACGAGGTCTACTATTATCCGTCCAAGGGGCGTCCGATACCCAACCAGCCGGATTACCGGGACCCCCGCTGGGTCGCGGCCATGCGGCGCGTGGTCGATAGGGCCGTTGCCCAAGGGGTGCGGGTGGTCATGGCGAGCATCTGGTGGGGCGATGTGGACGGCGCGGCCAGGCGGCCGGCCAAGCCCGCCAAAACCTACGATTTCGCTCCCTTTGACGCGTTCATGGACTATGCCCGCTCGCGCGGTGTCGAGGTGGTGGTCAAGACCTCCGTCAACCACTTCCTGCCCAGGTGGTGGCTGGCCGAACAGGGCTTTCCCGACAACGCGGGCTACCAGAAACATTCCCGTTGCGCCCTGTGCGAGACCGACGCCTATGGCACGGCCTTCGGCAACCCGAGCATGGGCAGCCTGGCCGTGCGCCGAGATTACACCCCGTTTCTCTCGGCCCTGGTCGCGCGCTACAGGACGCATCCGGCCCTCATCGGCTGGGCCTTCGGCCTGGGGCCGACAGGCGAGGACGCCTACGGTCCCAACTACATCGTGGTGGACGCGCCCGGCGGCGGCCGTGGCCTTGGCCGCAAGCCCATGATGTTCACCGATTATTCGCCGGATTTTACCATTCGTTTCCGGGACTGGCTGAAGCGCAAATACGGCTCCGAAGCGGCCCTGCGCCGGGCCTGGAACGATCCCGGCGTGTCCCTGGCCAGGTTCCGCACGCCGCCTCCGCAAGAGTTTGTGCGCGACCCGGCCGCCTTTTCCCGGGAGCCCTTTCCGGACCCGGCCATCGACCGCGGCATCGACCCGGCCACGGTGCTGACGGCCAAGGGCATGGATTTCTACGCCTTCCGCGTCCAGGCGAGGGAATCGGACACGGCCTATTACGCCGGGCTGATTAAAAAGCTCGATCCGCGCCATGTGCTCCTTTTCAATGCCCGGGCCCGGGCCAGCGCCCGGCAACAGCCGGACATCGACGGCATTTTCTTCAACCCGCATCCGCTCTTCGGCCGGCCGCTCTTTCACGAGCTCAACCAGTTCTACACCATCCTCCACTCCGTGGAGAGCATCGTCCGGCAGGGCAAGCTGGCCCTGGTGGCGGCGGAAAACAGTCCCCTGCGCACGCCGGCAAACGGCCGCTGGGAGACCCCGGAGCAGATCAACTACATCACCGCCCTGGGTTATAGTGTCAAAAGCCTGGGCGGCATCATGGGCTACGCCGTGGACCTGCTCGATCCGGGGACGACCGACCACTGGCTGCCCACCTGGTTTTCGAACGAGGCCAAGGCGGCCGAGCGGGCCATCGCGGCCTACAAACCCGTGCCCGGGGCGGGACCTTGCGGCCCGATCCGCGAACTGCGCCGGCAAAACCGCTGCGACGTTGGACAGGCCCCGCCCGAAGGCTGCGGCCTGATCGACCTGGCCTACTTCAATTATTGCCACACCGGCGGCGAATGCGACGCCAACCACGACGGCACGGTGAGCCCCGAGGAGCTGGCCGCCTGCCGGGGACGGTCCTCGCCAGGCCTGCCGGCGGCTCCCTTGCTTCCTCCATCCGGCGGCGGGGCGGGCATGTCCGGCGCTCCGGCCGGCAAGTGCGGCGACGGGGTTTGCGACGACTTCGAACGCTCCAAGGGCGTGTGCCCAAAGGACTGCGGGAGTTCGGGCCAGTCGTCCGGGGGAAGCGCGTATGCGCCGGCGTCTCCCATGGTCCCGTCCGGGAGTGGCACGGGCGTGTCCGGCGCTCCGTCCGGCAAATGCGGCGACGGGGTTTGCGACGACTTCGAACGCTCCAAGGGCGTGTGCCCAAAGGACTGCGGGGGCTCGGGCCAGTCGTCCGGGGGAAGCGCGTATGCGCCGAGGGCTCCTATGACCTCATCCGGCGGCGGGGCGGGCATGTCCGGCAAATGCGGCGACGGGGTTTGCGACGACTTCGAGCGCTCCAAGGGCGTGTGCCCAAAGGACTGCGGGAGTTCGGGCCAGTCGTCCGGGGGAAGCGCGTATGCGCCGGCGTCTCCCATGGTCCCGTCCGGGAGTGGCACGGGCGTGTCCGGCGCTCCGGCCGGCAAATGCGGCGATGGGGTTTGCGACGACTTCGAGCGCTCCAAGGGCGTGTGCCCAAAGGACTGCGGGAGCAACGCGACGGGTACGGCGGCTCCCTAGCGACGGCATGTCCGTACATGCGAGAATTTGAGGAAGGGGAGGGCGTGAGAGGGGAGAATTCTTTTTCAAAAGATTTTCTCTCTCGCCTCCCCTTTGCACGACGATGACTCCATTGGAACGCGGCGGCATACTTTGATCAAACGGACGTGCCTCATTCTGGCCGCCGCGGCAGTGGGACTGCTTGTCGCGGCCGGGCTTTACCAGGTCCCTTGGTGGGCCAGCCTTTCCGGGCTGGCCGTGCTGGCGCTTGGCGTCGTATCCCTGCTCAGCCCCCTGTACGGGCTGATGGCGACGGTTTTTACCCTCATCATCTCCACCGCCAACGCCTATTACCTGGTGGTCAACACCTTACAGATCCACTTTTATCCCTACTACATACCGCTTTTCTGCACCTGCCTCGGGATACTGGCCCAGGCGGCCCGGCACAAGCAGCGGCTGCGGGTGCGAACATCGTTTCTGCCGATCATCCTGCTCATTTTCTGCGCCGAGGTCCTCACCGTGCTGTGGGCGCCGCATTTCTATTGGGGCGTGGCCAACGTGTTCCGGCTTAGCCTCAATATCGCCCTGTACTACAGCGTGGTCCTGCTCGTGGATACCGAGCGCAAGGCCGACATCCTTTTCAAGACGATCATGGCCAGCGCCCTGATGACGTCGGCCGGCGTCATCGCCGCGACGACCTACAGCTATGACCTGCACCATTACTTCACCACGAAGTTCGCCCTGGAGCTGCATTTCTACACGATCCGGGCCGGCGGCATCGAATCCTGGAACCAGAGCGCGGGACTGCTCACCGTGGCCAGCATCCTGGCCGCCGGCTATGCCGTGCTGGCCCGGACGCTTGGCCGGCGCATCCTGTGGGCCTTGGCCGCGATGTATTTCTTCTGCGCCATGCTGCTGCCGGCCAGCCGTGGGGCGCTGCTCGGCTTTCTCGGCGCGGCGGTGCTCTTTTTGCTGGTCCATCCCCTGACCCGGCGGCTTTTCCTCAAGAAAACGACGCTCTTTGTCGGGGTGCTGGTGATCGGCATCCTCGTGACCACGCCCGAGTACATCGACCGGCTCATGGTGGGCTTCGGCTATACCGGCGAACTGCTCTTCAGCAAAAAAAAGGCCGCCTCGACCAGCGACAGCGACGCTACCGGCCTGTCCACGCGCTTCAAAATCTGGAAATCGGGATTTCGCGACATGGGTGATAAGCCGGGCACGCTTGTCGCCGGGCTTGGCGCGGGCGGCTTCACCTATCACGTCAAGGTCTTTGAAATACACAACCTCTATCTGGCGTTTTTCTTCGACATGGGCATCTTCGGCCTGTTTCTGCTCGCCTTTTGGGCCGTGGTGTTCTTTCTGCGCAGCCGGCCGGTGTTTGATCGCTACGAAGCCTGGCTCCTGCGGCCTCCCGACGGGTTTCGCGCCTCCCGGGACTTCACCTGCGTCATGTTTTTTGCCGCGCTGACGACCGTGGTGTCGGAGTTGGCCATCCACGGCCTCGTGGACTACGACCTGACCTCTTTCGTGTCCCGGTACGCCTTTTTGTATCTGGCGGCCTACGACGTGGCCTTGCGGCTGGCCGAGGAACAATGCGGCTTTCTGAGCGCGGCCGGCGGTTTGGCGGCCTTGACCGGGCCGGGCGGCGAGGTCGCGCAAGCCATTGCGGTCGAGCGCCGGGATGCGGCTTAAAAGCTCAAAAGCAGCGAGCCGTAGACCGTTTCCCCCCGAAAGCTGTGCTCGGCGCATAAGCCGTGGAGCCACTTGGCCACGAAGGTGAAGTCCTTGCCGCCGATGGGCAATGTGGCGGTCACGGCGGGGCCGAGCCCCGTTCCCGAGGAATAAAACCCGCCCATGGTGGCGCCCGTGCCCGTGTCCGGCGTGGTCTGGGCCAGCACATACCCCACCGCGCCGAAAGCCAGCCGTTCGTTGACGTGGTAGGCCAGGGTCCAGTCCAGGTGGAACTGGTTGCCGGACAGGTAGTGGGTGGCCGGGTTTTCGGTATTGATCATGTATCCGGCGTTGAAGGACAGCTCATAGCGCTTTTTCGCCAGCCAGGTGAAGGCGAGGTTGCCGTCGAAGGTGACGTAGTTCATGCCGAGGCTGGTGAGCGCGTTTTTGTCGTAATAGCCCGTGGGGAGAAAGACCATGGGCGTTACGGTGAGTGAGCATTCGCCGAAATTCCAACCGGCCATGACCGGCATGAAAAAGATATCGGAGAGCCCGCCCCTGTCGCCGTCGCCGCCTCTATGCAGCTGGCGCGCGGCGTCGAGGCCCGCGCGGCGGGACCGGGCGCGGTAATCGGCCGTCACGTCGCCGGTCACGTGTTCGTTGAAGATGACCGGCACGCCGAATCCCAGGCCGAGAAATCCGCCGATGGCCGGAACCTCGAACATGCGGCTTATGGTGGTGACGTTTAACGTCATGGTCTGGTCGAGGCCGGCATAGACCCGACCGCCCTTGAGGGTGCCGTCCATGTGGCCGGACTGGTAAATCGTGTCGCTGCGCAGGGCGAAACCCGGGCCCGGGATGAAGGCCATGAGAAAGTCGCCGTAGGCTCCCTGGCTGTAATGGCTGGCTCCGCTCTCGGCGGCGCGGGCCGTGCCGGAGAGCCCCGGGGCGCACGAAAGCGACAGGATGCCCAGACACGCGACGAGCAGATACCGGAGCGGATGGGGCATGGCGGTCCCTCGTTATTTTTCCCAGGCGAAAATGCGTTTCCGGTCCTTTTTCATGCTGATGACGATCCGCCCCTTCTATGGGCCGTCGGGAAAAGAGGAGGGCTAGCCTCCGGTTCGGGGCGCGCCCTTCCCGGGCGTGACGAGGCGGCTTCCGTCCGGGGGGCGTTTCTTGAAAAACATGGTGTAGAGTTGCGAGGGGCCGAGGACCTTGCCCAGTTCCCAAACGGCGAACAGGGGAATGAAGGCCATGAAGATGACGATGAAATCGGCAAGGACTTGCTCCCAGCTCGTCTTCATGAGTTTGTCGAAACCCCAGCCGAGGCCCCGGCCGTGGATCAGGCCCATGACGGTGTCCTCCTCCAGGGAGAAAAAGATCGCGCCCAGGCTGAAGACCAGGGTCTGGCACAGGCTGGACACGATAAGCGGCCGCTTGTGGAAACGCTTGAAAAACCCCATGGCGTTGCCCACCAGCATGAGTTTGGCCAGAATAGCCGCTTCGACAATGCTGTAGCCGTAATGGGAAAAGGTGAATTCGTACTCGAGGAGGATGAGCCTTTTATACCAGGCGAAAGCGCCGAGCAGCAGGGTCAGGTAGAAAAAGAGCAAGAGAAAGGTCCGCGCCTCCTCGATGAACTTGCGCCGCATCGCCGCGCCCTTGTTGCGTATCCAACCCATGAGGCCTCCTTTCCCCGGACACGGCGCGGTGCGCCATGCCTGCCGCGGACCTGCCGCGACGGCCGTCATCTCTCCCGCCTTTTCGAGCGTTGTTGTTGGATGACGCGGCGGGGCGCGGTCGAGGGCCTTTTTCCCGCGACCCGTCGCGACGAACGCATCGCTCAGGCGCTTTTCCCCGGGGCCTCCTTGGCGTCGAACGCCTTGCGCCCGCTGATCCAGGTCGCCAGGACCTTCGGGTTGGCGGCGGCAAGGTCCTGCGGGGCGACGTCGTAGAGGTCGCGTTCGTAAAGGACCATGTCGGCCTTCATGCCCGGGGCGAGGACGCCGACGTCGGTTCTCCCCGTGGTCGCGTTGCTGCCCTGGGACAGGCCGGCAACGATGTCCTTGACGGGCACGGGCGTGCGGGAGGCCCCGCCGCCGACCATGGCGATGTTCATGATCGTGGTCGGCGCGCTGAGTTCCAGGGGCGAGACGCCGAAGTCGGTGCTCATGCCCACCGAAACGCCGGCCTCGATCATTTCCTTGACCGGATAGGAGGCGTTGTTGGCCTCGCCGTAGTAGCGCTCGAGTCCGGCCTCGGCCTGCCAGAAGCCCGGCTGCATGGTCGTGACGACCTTGCCCGAGAAGGTGGCGATGCGCCTTATCTGGTCCGGCCGGGGAAAGGCCAGGTGGATGAGCGTATGCACGCCGTTGAGCTTGCCTTTTTTGGCGACCACGGCGGCCAGGGCGTCCAGGGTCACGTCCAGGGCCTTGTCGCCCTGGATGTGGTAGTGGCAGTTGAGGCCGACTTCCTCCAGCCGGGCGATGATGCGGTTGATGTTCTGGTTCTTGCCCATGGAGTCGTCGGCGGCGACGGTATGGAGCCCATGCCCGCCTTTCTTGTTTTCCCAGGTGGTCCAGGCCTGGCCGCTGGTATAGGCGCCGTCAATGAAGAGCTTGTTGCCGACAAAGCGCACCAGGTCCGTGTCGTGGCCTTTTTCCGCGAGCCCTCCCTCGAGGTCGTCGAGGCCGAAGAAGGTGTAGTTGTAGTTGACGCGAAGGGGCAGGATGCCCTTTTTCTCCATGTCCCGGCACATGTCCGGATGGTTGATGCGGCCCATGGGCGCGCCCATGAGGTCCACGATGCCCGTGTAGCCCATGGCGGCCCAGGCGTTCATGAATTGCAGGGTGCCGGGAAGGATCGCCGCTTCGGTAAAGAGCGGCAGCAGCGGGTTGCCGGCGAGTGTCATGGCCTCTTCGCGCAGCATGCCCGTGGCCTTGCCGTCCTGGGTGACGACTTCCCCGCCGCTTGGCACCGGCGTGGCGGCGGTGATGCCGGCCTTGGCCATGGCCGCGGAATTGGCGAGCATATTGTGGCCGAGGTCGTCGACCAAGAGCACCACCCGGTCGCCGGTCACGGCGTCGAGTTTGGCCAGATCGGCCAGGGACCAGGCGTCGTAATCCATCAGTGAGAAGGCCGCGCCGATAAAGGGGGCGTCGCCGGGGTGCGCGGCCAGGGCTTTGGCCACGGCCTGGGTTATGGCGTCGGGATCGTTTTTGCCGCGCAGGTCCGCGCCGCTGAAGAGCAGGGCCGATTCCACAAGATGGACATGGCTGTCGCAAAATCCCGGATAGAGCGCGCCGCCGTCGAGATCGACGATGGCGGCGTCCTCGTGCGCGGCGGGGTTCACGTTGACGGCCGCGACCAGGCCATCGGCGACAAGGATGTTTTCGACGCGGCTGACGGCGTCCTGATAGATGCGGCCGTTGGTGAAAAGCGTGGGCACTGTCTGTCGGTCCACGTGGCGTCCTCCTTCGGTTCGGTTCTCTTGGGGCGATAACTGCCCCGGATGGCTATTTCGACGCGGCATCGAACGCCTTGCGTCCGCTGACCCAGGTCGCCAGGACCTTCGGGTTGGCGGCGGCAAGGTCTTGCGGTGCGACGTCGTAGAGGTCGCGTTCGTAGAGGACCATGTCGGCCTTCATGCCCGGGGCGAGCGCGCCGACGTCGCTTTTCCCCGTGGTCGCGGCGCTGCCTTGGGTAAATCCAGAAAGAAGCTCCCGCATGCTGAGGGGCTTTCGGGACGCGCCGCCGCCGACCATGGCGATGTTCATGACTTTCGTGGGGGCGGCGAGCTCCAGCGGCGAGACGAAGAAGTCGGTGCTCATGCCCGTGGCCACCCCGGCTCCGAACAGGTCCTTGATGGGATAGGAGGCATTGTTGGCCTCGCCGTAGTAGCGCTCGAGTCCGGCCTCGGCCTGCCAGAAGCCCGGCTGCACGGTCGTGACGACCTTGCCGGCGAACGAGGCGATGCGCTCGATCTGGTCCGGGCGGGGAAAGGCCAGGTGGATAAGCGTATGCACGCACTCGAGCTTGCCCTTTTTCGCGACCACGGCGGCCAGGGCGTCCAGGGTCACGTCCAGGGCCTTGTCGCCCTGGATGTGGTAGTGGCAGTTGAGGCCGACTTCCTCCAGCCGGGCGATGATGCGGTTGATGTTCTGGTTCTTGCCCATGGAGTCGTCGGGGGCGACGGTATGGAGCCCATGCCCGCCTTCCTTGTTTTCCCAGGTGGTCCAGGCCTGGCCGCCGGCATAGGCCCCGTCGATGAAGAGCTTGTTGCCGATAAAGCGCACCAGGTCCGTGTCGTGGCCCATTTCCGCCAGCCCCCCGTCGAGGTCGTCGAGGCCGAAGAAGGTGTAGTTGTAGTTGACGCGAAGGGGCAGGATGCCCTTGCGCTCCATCTCACGGCACATCTCCGGTCGCAGGATGCGGCCGATGGGCGCGCCCATGAGGTCCACGATGGCCGTGTAGCCCATGGCGGCCCAGGCGTTCATGAACCGCCGGGCGCCTTCCTGGACGGCGGCGCCGGTAAAAAGCGGCAGCAGCGGGTTTCCGGCCAGGGTCATGGCCTCTTCGCGCAGCATGCCCGTGGGCTTGCCGTCTTCGGTGATGACCTTGCCCCCCGAGGGCACGGGTGTGGCGGCCGTGATGCCGGCCTTGGCCATGGCCGCGGAATTGGCGATCAGATTGTGGCCGAGGTCGTCGGCCAAGAGCGTCACGCGGTCGCCGGTCGCGGCGTCGAGTTTGGCCAGATCGGCCAGGGACCAGACGTCGTAGTCCGCCAGCGAGAAGGCCGAGCCGAAAAAGGGGGCGTCGCCGGGATGGCTGGCCATGGCTGCGGCCACGGCCGTGGCGATCGCCTCGGGATCGTTTTTGCCGCGCAGGTCCACGCCGCTGAAACCGACGCCGGCTTCGACCAGATGCACGTGGCTGTCGCAAAATCCAGGATAGAGCGCGCCGCCGGCCAAGTCGATCACGGCGGCATCCTGGTGGTCGGCGGGATTGACGTCAACGGCCGCTACGCTATCGTTTTCCACAAGGATGTTGGCGACGCGAGTGTCGGCGTTTTGATAGATGCGGCCATTGGTGAAAAGCTTCGGCATCGTCTGTCGGTCCACGTGGAGACCTCCTTTGGCTGGTTTGCTTGGGGGCTGGGGCCATTTTGCCAGCTTCCCGCATTGAACCACGACACTTCCTTGCTTTGGCCAATCCGCTGTCCCGGGCATGCCACCTGGCATGCAAAACAGCGCAAGACGCATACATGCATTGTATTGCAGAGAGCGGTGAAAGTTCGCCCTGGTCGCGACGGCAACATCAGGCGACAATTATCGGTCTTGGTATGGATAATAGCAGCAATGCGAGGGAATGTCAGGGGTGCGGAGGTATATTTTTGAAAGCCTGGCGTATTTCTTGTTTGGGAAAGAAACCAAGAAAAATCAAATGGTCGTGTCAGGGCGTCACAATGCGGGAAATGCGGAAGTCGACAGGTATGGATTACTTTTTGCAAAAGCGGCGGCGCGAGTGCTTTTGATGACCGCCATATTACTACGCCATGCGCCGTCGGCCTATTTGCTCTTGTCCCCGGCAAGGCAACGGATCAGGGCTTCGAGTTGACTCGTCAGGTCTTCGGGGCTGGCCGAGGCAAGATCGGGCAGGGCGATGATCTGGCGCATGAGCTGGAAGCCGGAGATGATCGAGAGCAGCATGGCCGCGCGCATCCCGGGATTATCGCCCTTGAACTGGTCGGCCACCGGTTTGAGGTAGCGCACGGCGTTTTCCCGCAGGATCGCCGCCGCTTGTTTGTTCGCCGCCGAGCGCAGCAGAATCAGGATGCCATCCGAGGTCAGGCCGGGCACGGATTTGGCGATGAGCCGGGCGGCCACCTCCCGGCTGAGCGTCTCGGGATCGCTTTCCGGCTTGATGATCTCGCTTAAAACGCCGGGGCCGGACAGGGTCACCTCCACGACTTCCTCAAACAGCTTTTCTTTCGAGCCGAAATAGCGGTTGACGAGCATGGCCGTCACGCCGGCGTTTTTCGCGATTTCCCGCACCCCGACCCCGTCGTAGCCGAAACGCGTGAAAGCCAGGCGCGCCGAGTCCAAAATGGCCTGGCGCGTTGCGATGGCGTTGCGGTGTCGTTTGCGGGGCTCTTTTGGCTTTTTGGGTGTCGTGTCTTCCACGTTGTTCCCCGGCAGCTCGGAAACGGCCTGCCGTCCTGCGAGCTGGTGCTGTGCGCGGGGCTTGTTATGTCGCCGCCGCGGGCTTTGGCGGCGACGGGTCGGCGCGAAACCGCCCCGTGCGTTGGTGGATGGCTGTGGCGCGGATTTTTATGTATACGAATGTAGACATTCGGTCAAAAGAGGTCTACACGTGTAGAAAAAGTTGACCCACAGCCTTATTGCCCTTCGGAATCGATCTCGCGATGTTCTGGTAAAACTCCTCATTTTACAAGGAAAAAGCCAAAGAAGGCAAAAAGGAACACGCCGTGAGGCGCGCGCGTGTCGCGTGCGCGCATTGTCGTGGCGTCGTCGTTTTCAGGGAACCTCCGGCCAAGAGCCGCCCGGTCCCGGGAGAACCTGTTACCCCGGCTGGATGCGGCAAGACAAAGCCATCCGCCGGTCGAGGCGTGATACGTATGTTGCAGCTTTCGCTTCCGTTGCGGGAAGCCGTCAAAACTGGTCTGGCCCTCAGCATCGCTTGCGGCCTGGCCATGGCCATGGGCTGGGCCAACCCGTATTGGGCCGGCCTCGCCGTGGCGGTGGTGAGCATGCCGACAGTCGGCGAATCCATCAACAAAGGCGTGCACCGTTTGCTCGGGACCTTGCTCGGCGGCATACTCGGCATACTGTGCGTAAGCCTGTTTCCACAAGAGCGGTGGGCGTTCATCGGATTCCTGTCGTTGGTCATGGGATTTTGCGCGTACCGCATCACCATATCGCGCTATGTGTATTTCTGGTTCATCACCAGCTACGTCGCCATTCTTGTCGGGGCCAATGTGGCCGGCGGATCACAGCATGTTTTTTATACGGCCACGGTTCGCATGGAGGAGACGGCGCTCGGCATCATCGTGTATGCGATCGTCTCGGTTTTCATCTGGCCGCAGCAGTGCGCCTTCGATGTCCATCGCTTGGTCAAAAGCCTTTTTGGCGTTCAGGCGAAAGTAGCGGACCACCATTTTTCCAGAATGCTGCATCCGGATACACCGAACGGCGCGGAGAACTGGTACAGCCTGGAGGCGCAGCTTCTCAGCCAATGGAAGCGGCGGCTCTATGCGGCCGAGACGGAGCAATTCGAAATCCACGAGGCCAAGGGGTGGTGGTGGCAACTGGTCGCCTTGTGCCAGGAAATGATGGAGGCCTTGGAGCTGTGGCGGGAGGAACTGCCCGACTTGGCCGGGTGCGATATCGCCGCCCTGGTGCCGGCCCTGCCGGACTTTCGCCGGGCGTTGCGGCAGCGTCTGGCGAAACTGACCGTGTTCGAGGAAAACGACAATCCGCCGGCGGTTCCTCCCCGGGTGGAACTGGTCATCGACAAGGACTTGTTCGCGGCCTTGCCGCATTTCCAGCAGACGGCCCTGCGCGATGTCGTCCATACCCTGTTGCGGGTCGAGCGCCTCAGCTTCGATATCGGCGATTGCCTGCGGATCATCAGGCTGCCGCCGCGCGAACGCATCAGGCCGCCGCGGCTTCCCGCGGCCGTCGCGCGCCGGCCAGACGGCGACAGCGTCGCGGCCGCCATACGCATCATGGCCAGCCTCTGGCTGGGCGCGCTGGCCTGGATTTACGTCGATCCGCCGGGCGATATGATGTTTGTCGTGTTTGTGGGCGTGCACGCTTTGATCGGGTTGATGACGCCGCAAATGAACTGGCCGAAGTTCGTCCTGGCCAACAGTATCGGCGTCGTCCTGGCCAGTTTGCTCTATGTCTTCGTCATGCCGTGGCTTTCCGGCTATTTCGAGCTATCCGTACTGCTCTTTATTTTTACGGTCCTCATTTATTACGCCTTTTGGGACCCCCGCGCGACCATGTTGAAGATGGCCGCCATCGTTCCGTTTATCATGCTGACCAATTTGCAGTCGCAGCAACAGTACGATTTTGCTGTCTTTGCCAACAACGCCGTGGCCATGCTGGGCAGCATGATCTTTGCCGGGGCCGTTTCCGTCGTTCCCTTTTCCTTGCGGCCGGAAAAGATGTTCGTGCGCGTCACGACACGTTTCTTCCGTCAGGCCGAGCGGGTCGCCTCCCTTTTCGGGCACTCCTCCGGTCGTGATGCCGGGAAACGGAGCGCGTCGCCTTTGCTCGGGGCCATGCAGACCTCGGTCGGCAAGGTCGGCGGTTGGGCCGCGGGCATCGATTACGGGCTGATGCCCGCCAATCCGCCGGAGAAGGCCGCCGCTTTGGTTTCAAGCCTCAATACCATCGCCTATCGCTTCAAGATGCTTGCCGATGCCGGAAAACGTCCCCAACCGCTCTGGCGGTATTGCGCCGACGAAGTGGGCCAATGGACCACAGCCATTGCGGAATTGCTCGGGCCCTGGGCGCGGGGGCTCTTCGACGTCAATTCCCCGGGCATGCTGCGGTTGCGGCTGGCGGCGATGGAGGCGCAGTTGGAAGGAACCTTGCGCGCGCTCCCGGACGGTTTCGCGGAAGATGATTACGCCAACGCCTACCGGCTGCTCGGCAGTTACCGGGGACTTTACCAGGCGCTCGTCGCCCATGCCGGCTTGGCGGCGGACATCGATTGGGGCTTGTGGCGCGAAGCCCGCTTTTGAACCGGACGAAGGAGAAGGAAATGTTGTCCGCACCGTATGAAGTCAATCTGGCCGGGGTTTTTCTGCCGCCCATGCTGGTGGCGGGAGCCCTCGGCCTGCTGCTGTCCTATTGGTTGACCCGGGCCCTGACCCGCTACCGGCTATCCCGGTTTTTTGCCGCGCCCCCCCTCGTGTTTCTCTCCCTGGTCGTCATTTTGACCGGGGCGATAGAATCCCTGCTTTTTATAAGGTGACATCCATGAAATTGCGTTCCTGGAAAGTGCTTCTCACCACGGTGGTCGTCGTGGCCGCCCTGGGCATGGTCGTCTTCAAGTACCGCCAATACATGCTCGATCCCTGGACACGGGACGGAAAGGTCCGGGCCAACATCGTCCAAATCGCGCCCCGGGTTTCCGGTCCCATCGTGCAATTGCCCGTCATCGACAACCAGTTCGTCCATAAAGGGGATGTGCTCTTCGAGATCGACCCCCGGACGTACCAGGCGGCGTTGGATCAGGCCCGGGCCAATCTGGACAAGACGCGCGACGAGATCGAAAACCTGGAAGCCCAGGTCAAAAGCGCGGAGGCTGCTTTGGAGCAAAGTCGCACCACGGTGCGCAACGCCTCCTTCGGGGTGACCAGCGCCAAGGCGCATTCCGAGGAAGTGCACAAGGACCTGGGCCGCAACAAGACCCTCGTTGACAACGGCACCATCGCCAGACGGGATTTCGATTTGAGTCAGGAAAGCGCCATCACCGCCCAGGCGTCCCTGAACCAGGCCGAGGCCCAGCTCGACAAGGCGGGCGCGGCCAAGCTCCAGGCCGGCGCGGAACTGGCGCGGGCCAAGGCGGCCCTGGGCGCGCCGGGCGAAAACAATCCGCATTTGCGGGAGGCGGTCGCCCAGTGGGAGCAGGCCAAGCTGAATCTCGAATTCACCAAGGTCAGGGCGCCGGTTAACGGGTATGTCACGAATCTGAATCTGCGCCTGGGCAGCCAGGCCGTGGCCAACCAGCCGCTTCTGGCCCTGGTCGACACGGAAAGTTTTTGGGTCGCCGGCTATTTTCGGGAAACCGTCATCAACAACATCCGAAAAGGCGACAAGGCCGTGGTGACGCTCATGTCCTACCCGGAAACGCCGCTTCCCGGCGTGGTGGAAAGCATCGGCCAGGGCATCGCCCAGGATGACGGCTCGACCGGCCAGGACCTTCTGCCCACCATCAGCCCGACATTCGAGTGGATCCGGCTGGCCCAGCGCGTGCCGGTGCGGGTGCATATCACGAAAAAACCGCGGGATGTGGCGCTTCGGGTCGGCACGACCGCATCGGTTCTCGTGCTGACGAAATAAGCCGTTTTTCCCCGGAATCACGCGGACCGCGCAGGAGAAGGCAGGGTTGTGCCATGTTGGCGCGGCCCTTTTTTTGTGCCGCTTAACACGCTAATGTTGTTGATGAAAATCGAAAAAATTTAGGAAGGGGAGAGCGCGAGAGGGGAGAACCCTTTTCAAAGGGTTTCCCCTCTCGCATCTTCATTTTCTTTCCCTCTTACCCGATACAGGAGCAGACGTATTTGATCTCGAGGTATTCGTCGATGCCGTACTTGGAGCCTTCGCGGCCGATGCCGGACTGTTTGACGCCGCCGAAGGGGGCGACTTCGTTGGAGACCAGTCCGGTGTTGTGGCCGACCAGGCCGTATTCCAGTCCCTCGGCCACGCGCCAGACCCGGCCGGCGTTTTCCGTGTAGAAGTAGGCGGCCAGGCCGTACTCGGTGTCGTTGGCCGCGGCGATGACTTCCTCTTCGGTCTCGAAGCGGAAAAGCGGGGCCAGGGGGCCGAAGGTCTCCTCGCGGGCCACGCGCATCTCGCGCGTCACGCCGGTCAGGATGGTGGGCTCGAAAAAGCTGCCGCCGAGCGCATGGCGCTTGCCGCCAAGGGCCACTTTCGCGCCTTTGGAGACGGCGTCGGCGATATGGCTTTCCACTTTTTCCACAGCCTTGGCGTCGATCATGGGGCCGATCTGGACGCCCGGCGCGTCGCCCCGGCCGATGGGCATGGCGCCCACGGCGGTGGCGAGCTTTTTCGCGAAGGCGTCGTAGACCCCGGACTGGACGTAGAGCCGGTTGGCGCACACGCAGGTCTGGCCGGCATTGCGGTATTTCGAGGCGATGGCCCCGGCCACGGCGGCGTCGAGGTCGGCGTCGTCGAAGACGATGAAGGGGGCGTTGCCGCCAAGCTCCAGGGAAATGCGCTTGATGGTCGGGGCGCATTGGGCCATGAGCAGGCGGCCGACCTCGGTGGAGCCGGTGAAAGACAGCTTGCGCACGGTGTCGCTGGCGGTCAGCATCGCGCCGATGGCGCGCGAAGAGCCGGTGACGACCTGGAACACGCCGGCCGGCACACCGGCCCGCACGGCCAGCTCGGCCAGGGCCAGGGCGGTAAAGGGCGTCTGGGCGGCCGGGCGCACGATCATGGCGCAGCCGGCGGCCAGGGCCGGTCCGGCCTTACGGGTGATCATGGCCGCCGGGAAGTTCCAGGGCGTGATGGCGGCGGTGACCCCGACCGGCTGCTTGAGCACAATGAGCCGCTTGTCGGCCGTGGGCGCGGGGATCACGTCGCCGTAGACGCGGCGGGCTTCCTCGGCGAACCACTTGATGAAAGACGCCGCGTACATGATCTCGCCCTTGGCCTCGGCCAAGGGCTTCCCCTGCTCGGTGGTGAGGATGGCGGCCAGATCGTCGGCGTTGGCCAGGATAAGGGCGTGCCATTTTTCCAGGACCGCCGCGCGCTGGGGAGCGGCCAGGGCCGCCCAGGGCCGAAAGGCCGCATTCGCCGCCGCGACGACGCCCTCGATTTCCTTTTCGGAGAGCTTGGGCACACGCCCGACCACGGACCCGTCGGCGGGGTTGGTCACTTCCATGGTCTCGCCGCCGGCCGCCGCGACCCATTGGCCGTTCACAAGGCAGGCTTCGCGGAAAAGTTGCGGATCGGAAAGCTGCAACATGATCTTCCCCCTGTTGGTGCGTTGACGCGTTTGACGCCCGGGTTCACCGTGCGCGGAGATACGACTGCTGCCATGAAAATAAATAAAACAAATAGGATAGAACTTCATTTCGCGTGTCGGGCAGCGCGCGCGGCAGGCCGGGGGGCCATTGGGTCCAGGCGTATAAGCCCGGACACGTCCGCCGCGCAAGGGTCGCGCACTCTTTTTCGCCGCTTGGAAACGGCCGCGACGCGAAGGCCTCGGTTGCCTCCGAAGGCGCTTGTGTGCCAGTTTACGGCCAGGGATGCGGCGCGTTTGCCGCGCCCCGAAAAAAATTTCGCGGACCTTCCATGCCAGCCCCCTTCACCGACGCCGACATCCTGCGCTCCCTGACCGGCGCCCTGCTCGCCGTGGACGCCGACGGCCGGGTGGTCACGGCCAATCCGGCGGCCGGAAAGCTGCTTGGGCCGGAGACGGCCGCCCCGGGCGTCGCCCTGCCGCTGGTGCGCCCCGACCTGTGGCAGGCGGCGGCCGGTTGCCTGGCCAGCGGGCAGGGGGCCTGCGCCACCTTCGCCGTGGCCGGCAACGTGCGCACGGCCCGCATCGTGCCCATCACCGGCCCGGACGGCCGCGTCGCCGGCGCGTCGATCCTGTGCGGCGATCCGCAGGGCGGCTGCGGGCCGGTGGTGGACGACCAGCTGCGCTCGGTGCTCGATTCCGTGTCCGACGGCATCTGGATCTGCACGGGCGAGGGCGTGATCCTGGAGATCAACGCCGCCTCGGAGCGGCTCAATTCCATCGAGGCCGCCGACTACATCGGCAAGGACGTCGCCTGCATCGTGGCGGACGGCATGGTGGACCGCTCGGCCACGGTGGAGGTCATGGCCACCAAAAAGCAGGCCAGCATGATCCAGCACATCACCCGCACGGGCAAACAACTGCTGGTCACGGCCTCGCCGGTGCTCGACACCGACGGCCATGTGGCCCTGGTGGTGGTCAACGAGCGCGACGTGACCGAGCTCAACAACCTGCGCCAGGGCTTGCAGCACGCCCGCAAGGTGGAGGAGCGCTACCGCAGCGAGCTGGCCGAACTTTCGCTCTACGAGCTGTCCCAGAAGGACATCGTGGCCCGAAGCCCGCAGATGCAGCGGACCTTGCGCACGCTTTTGAAGCTCGCCCAGATGGACGTGACGCGCATTTTGCTGCTTGGCGAGTCCGGCACGGGCAAGGGGCTTCTCGCCAAATTCCTGCACCAGGTCAGCCCCCGGGCCAAGAAGCCCTTTATCCAGATCAACTGTCCGGCGGTCCCGGAGAACCTCTTCGAGGCGGAAATCTTCGGCTATGAGAAGGGGGCCTTCACCGGAGCCCGGGAAGGCGGCAAGGCCGGGCTTATCGAGCTGGCCATGGGCGGCACGCTTTTTCTCGACGAGGTGGGCGACATTCCGCTCTCGGTCCAGGCCAAGCTGCTCAAGTACCTCGACGACCATGAGCTGCGCCGCCTGGGCGGGTCCGAGTCCCGGGTGGTGGAGTGCCGGGTTGTGGCCGCCACCAACTGCGACATGGAGGGGCTGGTGGAGCGGCGGCTTTTCCGCAAGGATCTCTACTACCGGCTCAACACCTTCGTGGTGCGCATCCTGCCCCTGCGCGAGCGCCGCGAGGACATCTTCGGCCTGGCCGAATTCTACCTGGCCCAGCAAAACGTCCGGCACGGCAAGGCCAAGCGCCTTTCGGCCAAGGCCATGCGCCTGCTCGAGGCCCACGATTTTCCGGGCAACGTGCGCGAGCTGGTGAGCCTGATCCAGAAGGCCTTCGTCATGAGCGAGGACGACGACCTCACCGACGCCCTGGAGGAGGCCTTGGCCCTGGAGGCCGGGGAGGGCGGGGCGGAGGCCGCGCCGCGCAGCCTGGCCGAGTCCACGGACCAGACGAACCTGCGTCGGCTGCGCGAGGCCATGGCCGCCTGTCGCACGACACGGGAGATGGCCGCCTATCTTGGCGTGAGCCAGGCGACCGTGGTACGCAAGCTCAAACGGTACGCCTTGACCCGGGATTGATTCACTTCTGAATCAGCTTCTTCCCGCCGCTGCGCCTCCGGCGGGATGTCCGCATCGACCCCACGGCAGGCGCTTTTCCATAGCCATCCCGCCCTATTTGCCGTTTTTGTTCAAACCGGTGCGTTGCTCCCCTTCCGGGTGTTATGCGATGGCCCGCGAGGTTCCCATGGGGCCGGTGTTTGAAGCCGATTCAGGAATGAATCGGCGGCAATGATTTGCTGTAATTGAATTTTTACAAATATGTTGATTCTTTTATGAATCAAACTCATATCGTTAAAAGCGGGGTGTTTTTATAACTATTTAATATTAAAATATTTTTTTGTAATATGCGACTGGCGTGGTTTTTGCTGCTACGTCGGGTTGACGTTTAGGTGCTTATTGTTCGCGGCGATTTCGCCCACAACCGTCAACTTCGAGGATGCTCCGTGAACACCACTGACAAGGCGAGCCAACTGCAAACGTTGCGTGAACGTTTCGTCCCCAAGGGCCATCCCAACGCCACGCCCTTCTTCGTCGAATCCGCCCAGGGCGCCTTGCTGCGGGACGTCGCCGGCCGCGAATTCATCGATTTCGTCGGCGGCATCGGCGTGCTCAATGTCGGCCACTGCCACCCGCGCGTCGTGGCCGCCATCAAGGACCAGGCCGACAAGTACCTCCACACCTGTTCCATGATCACCATGTACGAGCCGTACGTGGAGCTCGCCCGCCGCGTGTGCGAGGCCGCCGCCGGCGAGAGCCCGAAAAAAGCCCTTTTTGTCAATAGCGGCTCGGAAGCCGTGGAAAACACGGTCAAAATCGCCCGCTGCCACACCGGCCGGCCTGGCGCTGTGTCCATGAAGAACGCCTTCCACGGCCGCACGCTTCTGGCCATGAGCCTCACCAGCAAGGTCAAGCCCTACAAGTACGCCTTCGGCCCCATGGCTTCGGAAGTCTACCAGTACCCGTACTACGCCTACTGCTACCGCTGCCCGCTGGGACTTTCCTATCCCGACTGCGGCGTGGCCTGCGCCGACAAGATGCGCGAATTTTTCATCGGCACCGCCGCCGCCGAGCAGATCGCCTGCATCATCGCCGAACCGGTCCAGGGCGAGGGCGGCTTCGTCGTGCCGCCGGCGGAATTCTTCGTGAAGCTCCGGGCCATCTGCGACGAGTTCGGCATCGTGTTCGTGGCCGACGAGGTCCAGTCCGGCTTCGGCCGCACCTCCAAGCTTTTTGCCATGGAGCATTTCGGCGTGGAGCCCGACCTCATGAGCGTGGCCAAGAGCATGGGCGGCGGTCTGCCTCTGGCCGGCGTCATCGGCAAGGCGGACATCATGGATTCCGTCCATGTCGGCGGCATCGGCGGCACCTACGGCGGCAACCCGCTGGCCTGCCGGGCCGGCCTCGCCGTCATGGACGCCTTCGAGCAGGACGACCTCCTGGGCGCGGCCGTGCGCCTGGGCGACACGCTGAAAGCCCGGTTCGAGGCCTGGAAGGACGAATTCCCCCTCATCGGCGACGCCCGGGGCCTCGGGGCCATGCGCGCCCTGGAGTTCGTCTCCGACCGGGCGACCAAGACGCCCTGTCCCGAAGCGGCCAAGGGCGTGGTCAAGTACTGCCAGGACAATGGCCTGCTCGTGCTTTCCTGCGGCAACTTCGGCAACTGCATCCGCGCGCTCATGCCGCTGGTCATCAGCGACGAGCAGCTCGCGCGCGGCCTGGACATCATGGAACGCGGCATCCGCGAGGTTTCCAAGAACCTCGGCAAATAGACGAGGCCCGACCGACAGCAACCGTCAACCAAGGGGTAACGCATGAAATCGCAGGGTAAACGATCGCTGGTAGCTTGCTGCCTGGCCGCGGCGCTGGGGCTTTTCCTGGCCGCATCGCCGGCCGCCGCCGCCGACAAGGTGGTCAAGATCGGCAACGTCGAGCCCATGTCCGGCCCGTCGGCCTCGGTCGGCGTCCAGGGCAAGCAGGCCCGGGAAATGGCCGTCGAGGAAATAAACGCCGCCGGCGGCATCAAATCCCTGGGCGGGGCCAAGCTCGACCTCGTCTATGCCGACAGCAAGTCCGACCCCACGGTTGGCGTCACCGAGACCGAGCGGCTCATCAACACCGAGAAGGTCAACATCCTGACCGGCTGCTGGAACTCCGCCGTCACCTATCCGGCCACCCAGGTCGCCGAACGCTACGGCATCCCCTTTGTCGTGCCCGTGGCCGTGCGCGACACCATCACCGAGCGCGGCTTCAAGAACATCTTCCGCGTGGCCGCCAAGGACTCCTGGTGGGTGCGCGACCAGTTCCGCTTCCTCAAGGACATGCAGGCGGAAACCGGCACCAAGCTCAACACCATCGCCTTTGTCTTCGAGAACGGCGACTGGGGCACCGGCTTTGCCGAGAAGTGGCGCAAGCTGGCCGAAAAGGACGGCTACAAGGTCGTGCTCGACGAGCCCTATCCGTCCACGGCCACGGACCTGACCCCGGTGGTGACCAAGCTGAAGGCCGCCAATCCCGACATCGTGATGCTCGTCTCCAACGCCGCCGACGCCATCCTCTTGACCAACACCATGGCCGAAATGCAGCTCAAGCCCAAGGTCGTGCTGACCAGCGGCGGCGGCCATGCCGATCCCAAGTTCCTGGAGAATACCGGCGACAACGCCTTGGGCTTTTTCGACGAGGTCGAGTGGAACACCGACGTCAACAAGCCCGGGGCCAAGGAAACCAACGCCAAGTTCAAGAAGAAGTACGGCTACGACATGACCGGCGAATCCGTGGACGCCTACGTCTCCATGTACGTCATCGCCGACGCCCTGGAACGCGCCGGCTCCACCGACCCGGCCAAGCTCCGCGAGGCCCTGGCCACCACCAAGCTCACCACCGGCCCGGCCATGATCGTCTCCTACGACGGCGTCGAGTTCGACAAGGACGGCCAGAACAAGAATGCCGGCATCGTCATCGTCCAGGTGGCCAAGGTCGACGGCAAACCCCAGCGCGTGACCGTGTGGCCGAAGTCCGCCCGTCGCGCCGGCTACACCCCGGTCTTCCCGGCCAACAAGTAACCCCGCAAGCCGCAAACGCTCCGGATCGCCGCCTTCCGGCGGTCCGGAGCAAACGTCCGGAGAGAAGGCCTCATGACCGAGGTGATACAGTCAATCATAAACGGCCTCATGATGGGCGCCATGTACGGGCTGACCGCCCTCGGACTCACCCTGATCTTCGGGGTGATGAAGGTGATCAACTTCGCCCACGGCTCCCTGCTGATGGTCGGCATGTTCAGCGCCTACTGGCTGATCAAGCTCACGGGCATCCACCCGTACCTGGCCCTTATCATCGTTCCACCAATCCTCTATTTCTTCGGCTACTATCTCCAGGACGTGGTGATAAAGCCCGTGTTCAAGTCCGAGCGGGAAGTGCGCGAGCCGGCGACGGTCATCATCGTCACCACCGGCGTCTGGTACGTCCTCGACAACCTGGCGCTCATGTGCTTCGGCGCCGAATACCGCACCGTGCGCACGGCCATTTCCAACAAGTCCATGGCGCTGGGGCCGTATATCGTCTCGATCCCGAAATTTTCCGGCTTCGTGGTGGCGATCCTGACCGCCGTGGGGCTGGCCCTTTTCATGCGCAAGACCAAGATCGGCATGGCGCTTCGGGCCACCGCCCTTGACCGCGAGGCGGCCAACCTCATGGGCATCGACCAGTACAAGGTCTACAACATCGCCTTTGGCCTCGGCACGGCCATCGCCGGCATCGCCGGCTGTGTGCTCATCCCGTTTTACTACGTCTACCCCTCGGTGGGCGTGGTCTTCGACATCCGGGCCTTTATCATCGTGGTGCTCGGCGGGCTCGGCAGCATTCCCGGGGCGCTGCTCGGCGGCCTGGTGATCGGCCTTGTCGAATCGGTCTTTTCCCAGTTTATGGCCTCGACCTGGACCGAAGCGATCATCTACGCAATTTTCCTTATTATTTTGTTCGTAAAACCCTCGGGTTTTTTCGGCAACAAACAGGACTGGTAGGAGGGGACATCGTGAGCCGAAAACAACTCGACACGTCGCTTCTGGGCTTGGCCGCCCTGGTCGCCTTCGGGCTGCCTCTGGTGGTCACCTCGCCAACCTACCTGCAAATTCTCATTTTGCTCTTTTTCTACGCCTACCTGACCACGTCGTGGAACCTGGTCGGCGGCTTTGCCGGCGTGCTGCCCCTCGGGCATTCCGTCTTCGTCGGCATCGGGGCCTACACCTCGACCATCCTGACCCTGCAATACGGCGTTTCGCCCTGGCTCGGCATGTTGGTCGGCGGGGTGCTGGCCGCCATCGTCGGCATCATCATGGGACTCCCCACCTTCCGGTTGCGCGGGGCCTATTTCTGCCTGTGCACCATCGCTTTTGCCGAGGGCATCCGGGTCATCGTCGAAAACATCAACTACCTCGGGCCGCTGCACATAAACGGTCCCCGGGGACTTCTCATACCGCTTACGCAGGGCTCGTTTTGGAATTACCAGTTCATGTCCAAGCTGCCATATTATTACATCATTCTCGTCATGCTGGTCCTCGTGCTGTTCCTGACCTGGGGCATCTCCCGGTCCAAGATCGGCTATTACCTGGCCGCCGGGGGCGAGGAGCCGGAAGCGGCCGGGGCCCTTGGCATCAACGTGGCCAACTACAAGCTTCTGGCCATGGCCTTGTCGTGTTTCTTCACGGCCCTGGCCGGCACCTTCTACGCCCAGCTCATGCTCTACTTCTATCCCAAGGGGCTCATGGGGCTCGACCTCTCCTTCGAGATCGCCTTTATCGCGCTCATCGGCGGCCGGGGCACCATTGCCGGCCCGGTCATCGGCGCGCTGGTGCTTCGGCCCTTAAACGAGTTCACCCGCATCTATTTAAGCGACATGCTGCCGGGCCTGCACCTGGTCATCTTCGGCCTCATCCTCATCCTGGTCATGCTCTACAAGCCGCAGGGCCTGACCGCGCCGCTGGCCGCCGCCTACGACAAACTCGCCCGCAAGATCACCCGCGACGACGTCCCCAAGGGAGAAGCCGCATGAGCAACATCCTTGAAATAACGGCCCTGACCAAGAACTTCGGCGGACTGACGGCGGTCAGTTCCCTGGACCTGCATATCGCCGAAGGCGAGATCATGGCCCTTATAGGCCCGAACGGAGCGGGCAAATCCACGGTCTTCAACCTCGTGGCCGGCGTCTACGCGCCGACCGAGGGAACCATCCGCTTCAAAGGGGAGGCCATAAGCGGCCGCAAGCCCTGGGACCTGTGCAAGATGGGGCTGGCCCGCACCTTCCAGATCGTCAAACCCTTCGCCACCAAAACCGTCCTCTATAATGTCATGGTCGGGGCTTTCCTCCACAGCGGCACCACCCACAAGGCCCGGGAGAAGGCCGAGGAGGTCATCGCCACCTTGGGCCTCGGGGATTTGCGCGACCGTCTGGCCGGAAGCCTCACCATCGCCGACCGCAAGCGCCTGGAGATCGGCAAGGCCCTGGCCACGGGCCCCGAGTTGCTGCTGCTCGACGAGGTCATGGCCGGTCTGCGCCCGACCGAGGTCGACGACATGATCGCCATCATCAAGGGCCTTCGCGACCGGGGCGTGACGGTCTTCGTCATCGAGCACATCATGCGCGCCGTCATGGCCCTCTCCGACCGGGTGGCCGTGCTCCAGTTCGGCCAGAAGATCGCCGAGGGCACGCCCGAAGAGGTGACCAGGGACGAGAACGTCATCAAGGCCTACCTGGGAGGCGACTATGACGCTGCTTAGCGTGGAACATATCGACGTGGCCTACGGCGACGTCCAGGTCATAAACGACCTGTCCCTGACCGTGGAGGAGGGGGAGGTCGTCAGCATCATCGGCGGCAACGGCGCGGGCAAGTCCACGCTGCTCAAGACCATCTCCGGCCTGCTCTCCCCAAGTTCGGGCATCATCCGCTTTCGGGGCGAGCCCATCCAGAGCCTGCCGCCCGAGCGCATCGTAGAACGCGGCATCGTCCAGGTGCCCGAAGGCCGGCGGCTTTTTTCGCTCATGACCGTGGCCGAGAACCTGGCCATCGGCGCCTACACGCCACGGGCCTACAAGGAGCGGGAAAAGACGTTGCGCCAGGTGCATGCGCTGTTGCCGCGCCTGCTCGAACGCCAGGAGCAGATGGCCATGACGCTTTCCGGCGGCGAGCAGCAGATGGTGGCCATCGGCCGGGGGCTTATGGCCCTGCCGGGGCTGCTCATGCTCGACGAGCCGTCGCTCGGCCTGGCCCCGATCCTGGTCAAGTCCATCTTCGAAACGTTGCGCAAGATCGCCGACACCGGCACCACGGTGCTTCTGGTCGAACAGGACGTGAACCATTCGCTGAAACTGTCCGACCGGGGCTACGTGCTGGAACACGGCCGGGTGGCTCTTTCCGGCGAAGCCGGGCAGCTGCTCGAAAATCCGCACATCAAGACGGCCTATCTGGGCATTTGACGATATCCCGGCGGGGGGCTCCGTTCGGGGCCCTGTCCGCCTCACCTTTAGCGCAAGGAGCCAGACAGCATGCTCGTCGGGGATTGGATGTCGCGAAACGTCGTTACGGCGACCGGGGACGTGTCCATGATCAAGGCCGGGCGAATGATGCGCGAACACAAAATCCGCCGCCTGCCCGTCGTGGACAAGGACGGCAAGCTCATCGGCATCGTGTCCGAGCGCGATCTGAAAGCGGCCTCGCCTTCGGACGCCACCTCCCTGGACATGTACGAACTGACCTATCTGCTCTCGGAGATGAAGGTCAAAAACATCATGACCAAATCGCCGCGCTTCATCCGGCCCACGGATACCGTGGAGCGCGCGGCGCTGATCATGCGCGACCTCAAGATCGGGAGCCTGCCGGTCATCGACGCGGACGGCAAGGTGCTGGGCATCATCACGGACACTGACATCTTCCGGCTGTTCGTGTCCATCACCGGCATCGACCAGGACGGCATCCAGATCGGCCTGCGCCTGGGCACGGCCGAGGGGAGCCTCAAGCCCGTGCTCGACGCCCTGCGTGGCCACGAGGCCCGCATCATCAGCATCCTGTCCTCCTACGACCAGGCCGACCCCTCGCGCCGCGACGTCTCCATCCGCATCCAGGGCCTGCCGGAAACCCGCGAACGCGAACTGCATACGATCCTGGCAAAAAACTGCCAGGTCCTCTCTTGGACGAGGGATTGAGAGAGAAGTGCGAGAGGGGAACCCTTTTTGAAAAAAGGGTTCCCCTCTCGCGCTCTCCCCTCCCAAAAACTTTCAATGGGTAGGGCGGATACAGGGCGGGATCGGTCATCGGACCGGTCTCGCTTTTTTTGGGGGCCGGTGAAGCCTCCATCCCCCTTTGAAAGTTTTTGAAGGGGGTCCAGGGGGAAACTTTTTTCAAAAAGTTTCCCCCTGGCCGCCGGAGGCATCCTCCCCCTCTTCCTCTCCTCACCCCCCGCCGACGGCCGGGAACACGCCGACGCGGTCTCCGTCGGCGAGGGGGTGGTCCAGGGGCGAGATGACGCCGTTGACGAAGACGATTTTGACCTCCGCTTCGGCGATGGAAAGCCGCGCGAGGACATCGAGCACGGTTTCACCGGGCGCGATGGGGAAGGCGGCCGCGTCGGCCGGGGCGCGATCGGCCAGGGTGGCGTAGCATTTGATTTCGATGGGCATGGGGGCTCCTCGCGTTACGACGGTTGCGGGGGGGCGTGATGTTCGCCGCAGGCGGGGCAGTCCGGGTTGCGGCGGACGGGGCTTTTCATGAATTCCATGGCCGTGGCGTCGAAAAGGAGCAGGTTGTCGCAAAGGAGTTCGCCGGCCCCGGTGAGGTATTTGAGTGCCTCCGCGGCCTGGATGGTCCCCGTTATGCCGGGCACCGGCCCGAGGAGGCCTTTTTCGGCGCAGGTCGGCGCGCTTTTGGACACATCGCCCATGACGCAACGGTAGCAGGCGCTTTTACCGGGCAGGACGGTCATGGTCTGGCCGACGAACTGCAACACGCCGCCCATGGAAAAGGGGATTCCGGCCAGGATGCAGGCGTCGTTGATCAGGAATTTTGTTTGGAAATTGTCCACGCCGTCCACGACGAAATCGTAGGGAGCGATGATCTTGCCGATATTCGACGCGTCGATCCGCGTATCGTAGGTTCGCACGGAAACGTCGGGGTTGAGCCGTTCGAGCTTTTCCTTGGCCGAAACCACCTTGGGCCGGCCGATATCGTCCGTGGCGTGGAGAATCTGGCGCTGCAAGTTGGAGCGGTCCACGACGTCGCAGTCGAGGATCCCCAGCACGCCGACCCCGGCCGCTGCCAGATAGTAGGCGACGGGCGAACCCAGGCCGCCCGCGCCGATGACGAGCACCTTCCCCCGTGCGATCTTGCGCTGTCCCTCGATGCCGATTCCGGGCAGCACGATGTGCCGGCTGTAGCGCTCCAAAAACATGGCTTCGGATTCCATACGTCTCCCCAGGCTCCCAACGTGTGGCGGCACGGCCCTTGCCGCCATGGGGCGGGCCGGAACAGGACCATGCGGGGGTGTTACAAGGCGATGTCCGTCATGTCTTTTTCTTTCGGGAAATGGGGGTTCCACCAGGAGTGGACCCGCGCCGTGCTGATTTTTTCTTTGGTCCGCAGAAGCCTGATAATCGTATCGAGCACGTCCGACTCCATGGCGTCCTTGGGAAAGATATGCCGCAAAAAGGGGCCGAGTGATTTGAACTGCTCTGGTCTTAAGGAATACGCATGCTCATGCAGGACAATATGTGCCGGCCTGCGATTGGTCTGGAGGTAATAGTCGTTTATGAATTCAAGAATTCTGCATGTTTTTATTCTATTATAATTACAATATCCGAGGATGAGGTCAAAGTCAATATATTCACATGTTGATACGATATCCGGCCAGGAATGGACGAAAATAACCTGGATTCCCTTCTTTTGAAGGGAATCGATGCTCACCTTGGATAATGGTTTGCGTTCATGCGTACTCAAAATATACTTTTTCATACAGGAAGGGATGGCGTTCGATACGTTTCGATCCCGCAGGGCGGGTGTTCCCGGAAATCATCCCATCTTCTTGAACCCCAGCAAGACGCGGTAGGGCCCGGGGACGCCGGGAGGAGCCAGGGCGACTCTGTCGCCGCCATGCACGACGGCCGCATCGGGCTGCATCGCTTTTCCGTTCACGAAGATCACCTCGACCATGCCTTCGCTGATGCCGAGCTGTGCGATGAGTTCGGGGCCGGTCAGTTCTCCCGTAACGGTCAGGATCTTGGGATTGGTCCAATTCTTTAGCCTAAAATACGCGGACAGCCCCATGAAGGCACGGATTTCGACAGCGGATGATTCCGTCACGCCTTTCTCCTTGTCGGCTCATTACGTGAAAGAGATTCTTTTCGGTATGCTGTCTCAAAAACAGCTTGGCGTAAAAGGCATATTTCGTCCGTATGGCTTCGATGCGGCATGCTGCACCTGTCTTGCCGACGAAAAGTGATCGTCCTCCCGATGCATGGACGCAATGGAGGCAGACAGTGTTGCCGTCCGCCTCCATTACGTATTTTCCCTTTACGGGGTGCGCGTTGCACCTCGTGGCGGCTATGGATTGTTAGAAGTTGAGCACCGAATCGACTTCCTCATCCGTGAAGTCCCAGGTCACGTTGTGCGGCGCGCATTCTTCCTCGAAGAACTCCGGCAGCCGGTCGTGGGCGTTGGTAAGCCCGGCCCGCTTGTTGAAGTCGCGCTCGGCGCGCAGGATGTTCTTGCCGAGTTCGACCACGTCGTCCGCCGTCAGGGAGAGGCCGTAGCGGGCGTTGATCATGTCGACTAGCGCGTTGAAGCCGTCGGCGATGTCCAGGATGGCGAAGGCGATGAACAGGCACATGCCGGTGCTGTCCACGGCGGCGGTGGCGATTTGCAGGTTGCGGGACAGCTCCACCTGGCCTTCCTTGCCGAGGGGATCCACGAAGCCGCCGACCTTGAGGATGTTGGTGGCGACGGCGTAGCCGGCGGTGTGGTCGGCGCCCATGGGCGTGGTGGCGTAGGTCAGGCCGACGCCCTTGACCGCGCGCGGATCGTAGGCCGGGATGGCCTGCTTTTTCACCACGGGCACGCGGGACAAGCCGTACATCTGGCCGACGGCCGCCGCGCCGCTGCCCAGGATGCGGCCGAGCGGCGTGCCCTTGCGGATTTCCATGATGAGATCGAGGGAGGCCTTGGCGTCGCCCCAGGGGATGATGCCCGCTTCCATGGCCACGCCCACGGCCACGGCCACGTCGATGGAATCCACGCCGACTTCGTCGAATTCGCGGTCGGCATAGGCGATGGCGTCCAGGTCGTCGATGCAGGCATTGGCCCCGAGCGCCCAGACGGTCTCGTATTCGAAGCCGCTGGTGAGGTATTTGCCTTCCTTGTCATTATAGTGCTGGGAGCAGCGGATGATGCAGCCGGCATGGCAGCCGTGGGTGGTTTTGCCGCCCCGGGCCTCGATGCGCTCGGCCATGGTTTCGCCGCCGATGTCGTTGGCCCAGTCGTTGCGGCCGGTGCGGAAGTTTTTGGTGGGCAGACCGCCGGCTTCGTTAAGGATGTTGACCAGGACGTTGGTGCCGTACTTCGGCAGGCCCTGGCCGGTGACCGGGTGGGTGGTCAGGGCGGTGGTGAACCGCTTGGAAGCGCTCTTGAAGGCTTCGACATCGGCGATGGCGACCTTGCCCGCGCCGGTGTCGTCGATGACGACGGCCTTGATTTTCTTGGAACCCATGACCGCGCCCAGGCCGCCGCGACCGGCGCTGCGGATGTTGCTCTGGGGGTCGGCAAAGGAAATGTTGGCCGCGGTCAGGCGCATTTCGCCCGCCGGTCCGATGATGGCCACGCCGACCTTGGGCCCGTATTTTGCTTGGAGCACCTTGATGGCTGCGTAGTTGCCCATGCCGATGGTTTCGGCGGGAGCCTCGTCGAAGGACACGCCGTCCATGGTGATCTTGACCACGTAGTACTTGTCTTCGGCCGGGATCTCCTCGAACACGATGGCCTTGATGTCCATCTTGGACATCTTCTGGCCAAAGGTGCCGCCGGTGTTGCTTTCCTTGATGCCGCCGGTGAGCGGGCTTTTCGCGCCGCAGGAAAGCCGGCCGGAGTTGGCCGCGCTCGTGCCGGTCAGATAGCCGGGGGCGAAGATGAGCTTGTTGTAATGGCCGAGCGGATGGCACGAGGCTTTGACTTCATTGGCCACGAACGTGGAGGTCAGGCCGCGTCCGGCCAGGCCGGCATAGTTTTCCGGGCATTCCTCGGTGGTGACCTTTTTGGATTTCATATCCACTCTGATAAACTTGGGCATAACCCCTCCGCTGTTATGATGGACGTACGCCATGTTTTCACATCTAAAACCAAAAATTTCGCTGCAATACGTTGATGTCCATCCGTTGTTTGTTTGGTATTGGGCACTCCCCGCAACCGCTCCGAGCCGCCAAGCGCGGGCGGGCAAGGCCGCGCGCCGTCTTTCTTCGGTTAAAAATAGCAAGTCTCGAGCCAAAAAAAATATCCAATATATTAATGGGTTGTGTTTTTGTTGTTGGATACTTTTGAAAAAAAGCGGGGACGTTTGGCCGACGTCAAGCGGCGGAAGGGCGCTTGACGGGCCATTTTTTATGTTAAATTAAATATTACAACCGGTTCTGGCTGTAGCCAAAATGACCCGGTTGCGGATGGATGTTGGGTCAAAAATAAACACTGACACGCGATATGAGTCAAATCGTGACGAAGAGAGAAAAAAGCCGCATTTTCTGGGTGTTCGGTGCGACAAGGCTGTCCGGCCGGCTTCGCCGGTCACGAATACCTGCCCTGAGGTGTTCCGGGCGGGTGGGGGCGGGGGGAACCGTTTCCTCAGAAAGGTTCCCCCCCGGAGCGATGCCTTACGACAGGCGTTCGGGAACGGCTTCGACCTCAACGGCTTCGGCTTCGACGGGGGCGACAGCGAGTTCCGTCGCCAGGCGCAGCTTGCTGTGCTTGATCCCGTAGAGGAAGTAGATGCAAAGGCCGATGCCCAGCCAGACCAGCAGTCGGATCCAGGTCGCGCCCGGCAGACCGCAGGCCAGGTACAGGCAGCTGAGGCAGCCCAGGATCGGCGTTATCGGCATAAGCGGGGTGCGGAACGGGCGTTCCAGGTCGGGTTGGCGATAGCGCAGGACAAGCACGCCGGCACAGACGACGGCGAACGCGAACAGCGTGCCGATGGAGACCAGCTCGCCCAGAATGCCGATGGGAAAAAATCCCGAAACCAGGGACACGACAACCCCGGTGACCGCCGTGGTCATGACGGGCGTGCCGAACCGGGGATGCATCTTCGAGAAGCTCGGCGGCAGCAGGCCATCCCGGGACATGCTGAAAAACACCCGGGGTTGTCCCATGAGAAAGACCAGGATCACCGAAGTCAGGCCGGCGATGGCGCCGAGTTTGACCAGGATGGACAGCCACGGCATGCCCATGATGTCGATGGCCACGGCCACCGGGTCGGACACGTTGAGCTTCGTGTAGTGCGCCACCCCGGTAATGACCAGGGAAACCAGGATGTACAGGATGGTGCAGATGACCAGGGAGCCCAGGATGCCGATGGGCATGTCGCGTTGCGGGTTGCGTGCTTCCTGGGCCGTGGTGGAAACCGCGTCGAAGCCGATATAGGCGAAAAAGACCACTCCGGCCGCGCGTACGATGCCGGAGAGGCCGAAGTGGCCGAACTCACCGGTGTTTTTCGGCAAAAACGGCATCCAGTTGGACGGCGTGACATAGAAGGCGCCGACCGCGATGACCAGAAGGACGATACAGATTTTCAGCGCCACAATACAGGCGTTGACCGTGGCGGATTCCTTGATGCCGCGGATGAGCACCCCCGTAAGCAGCAGCACGATAAGACACGCCGGCAAGTTGAAAAGCGACGTGGCGTGCGGCAGATCGGCCAGATTGACCCCGGCGGCCTGCACGTCCCTGGCATAGGCCGAAAGCTGGTACCAGCCTTCGGGCATGCTGAGATGGATTTTCTGCAACAGGGCGCTGGAAAGGAAGATCAGATGGGTTCCGGGCGCATCGATGAAGTCGGGGGGCACATGGACGCCGACGGTTTTGAGAAAGCTCACCATGTAGCCCGACCAGCCGACGGCCACGGTGGAGGCGCACACGGCGTACTCCAGTATCAGATCCCAGCCGATGAACCAGGCCAGCATTTCGCCCAAGGTGGCATAGGCATAGGTGTAGGCGCTGCCGGCGATGGGGATCATGGAGGCGAACTCCGCATAGCAGAGTCCGGCGAAGCCGCAACAGATGGCGGCCAGCACGAAGGACAACACGACAGCCGGGCCGGCATAATCCGCCGCGGCCTGCCCGGTTAAGACGAAGATTCCCGCCCCGATGACCGCGCCGATGCCGATGGCCGTCAGGTTGATGGGCCCCAGAGTCTTCTTGAAACCGTTTTTGAGCGTGGCTTCTTTTTGCAACGCAGCGATACTTTTTCTTCTCCACAGATTGTCCATTGCATTTCCTTACGGGCTTTTTGTGTTAAATGCCTGAAATGGATATAGAATGGATCGAAACGCCATCCGTGTGGTGTTGTCTTCTCCTTTTGGCCGCCGACCCACGAGCGCCGGTAGAGGTTGTGCTTCGTTGCCCTTGCCGGGGCGGAAATCGTCCTTTTGGGGCTTTTGGGAAAATGCCGTCGCCAGGAACGCGCCCACTTTGGCGCGCCCTCCGTCTGGGCCCCGAAGGACGGCAGGCGGGAGGCGCGAAATGCCGGACTCCCGGGTGCGGCGCTTTGGAAACCGCACCCGGGGCGTAGGGGCTATCTACAGCAGGCTTTCCACCGGCGTGTAAGCAAGGCCAAAGGCATCGGAAACGCCCTTGAAGGTGATCTTGCCGTCCACGGCGTTGGCGCCGCGTTTGATCTCCAGCGTATCGCGCATGGCCTGCTTCCAACCCTTGGTGGCGATTTCCAGGGCATAGGGCAGGGTCGCGTTCGTCAAGGCCATGGTCGAGGTCTTGGCGACGGCGCCTGGCATGTTGGCCACGCAATAGTGGACGACCCCATCCACGGTGTAGATGGGGTCGGTGTGCGTCGTGGGCTTGGAAGTCTCGAAGCACCCACCCTGGTCGATGGCCACATCCACCAGGACGGAACCCTTCTTCATGGTCTTGAGCATGTCCTTGGTGACCAGCTTGGGCGTTTTGGCGCCGGGGATGAGCACCGCGCCGACCACGACGTCAGCCTGCTTGACCAGCTCGCGCACCGTGGCCGGGCTCGACATGAGCGGGAAGCAGTTTTTCGGCATGATGTCGGAAAGATAGCGCAGACGATCCAGGTTCATGTCCAGGAGGTAGACCTTGGCGCCCAGGCCGCAGGCCATCTTGGCCGCATTGGCGCCGACTTCGCCGCCGCCGATGACCAGCACGACCGCCGGAGCCACGCCAGTGACGCCGCCGAGCAGCACGCCATGGCCGCCATGTTCCATCTCCAGGTACTTGGCGCCCTGCTGAATAGCCATTCTGCCGGCGACTTCGCTCATGGGTGTGAGCAGGGGGAGGGAACCGTCGGCCCGCTGCATGGTTTCGTAGGCGATGGCGATGCACTTGCTGTTGATGATGCCCTTGGTAAGCTCCTCATCGGCCGCCAGGTGGAGATAGGTGAACACGATCTGTCCTTCGCGGATCAGGCCGTATTCCTGGGCCAGAGGCTCCTTGACGTGCATCACCATTTCGGAGCGCGCGTAGACTTCCTTGGCCGTCGCCACGATTTCCGCCCCGGCTTCGACATAGGCGGCATCCGGGAAGCCACTGCCGGCGCCCGCATTGCGCTCGACCAGCAGGGTGTGGCCACGCTGGCACATCACTTCCACGCCGGCAGGAGTCATGCAGACACGGTGTTCTTCCGTTTTGATCTCTTTGAGAATTCCGACAATCATTTCGACGCTCCGGGTTGCAAGTTGTGAATTCGGGGCCCTGCCTTTTGGCTTTTTCTAAAAAAGTAAATTGCTTGCCAAAGGAACGCCCCGTATTTTTGGGTCCCAGGCGTTGCGCTCCGCTGTCGGGCGCGGTGGCGCTCTTAAAAATTGTTTTCCATAACATTCTGTTTTTTAAATATAATTTTTTACAAACCTGGACAGTCGACATGGCGGCATGCGCCACTGCCGCAGTGCTCCGCAATGTATAACAATCGTGTCAGTGTAACGAAGACGTGCCACTGTTTCCAAGGTATTTGGAAACATGCTGGAATATGGAGAGGTTGGCTTTCTGGAAAGAAATGTTTCCAGATGGTTCGTCAGCTTTCCAAATGGTGCTTCTGGAGCTTGTTGCGCAGGGCCGTATGCGAGATGCCAAGTGTCTTGGCGGCTTGGCGCAGGCTTTTTTTCTCTTTCAAGGCGGCGAGCAGCAGGCCGCGCTCATAGCGGTCGATGGCGACGCGCAGTGGTTCTCCCGAGAACTCGGGGGAGGTGGGCGGGACGGCCTTGTGGGAGCGCCCGAGTTCGTGGACGAGCAGGATGGAATCCGCGCCGATGGTCGTGGATTCGGACAGGATGGCGGCCCGCTCCACGACGTTTTTGAGTTCGCGGACGTTGCCGGGCCAGTGGTGCTGGATGAGCCTTTTTTGGGCCTGGGCGTCGAAGGACAGCAATCCCTTGCCGAGCCTGGACGAGAGCTGAAACAGGAAGTGCTCGGCGAGAATGGGGATGTCCTCCGGGCGTTCGCGAAGCGGCGGGATGTGCAGGGGGAGAACGTTGATGCGGTAGTAGAGGTCCTCGCGGAAAAGGTGTTTCCCGACGAGTTCCTCCAGATTGCGGTTGGTGGCCGTGATGATGCGGGCGTTGACCGGGATTTCGCGGCCGTCGCCCAGGCGGCGTATGCGGCGGCTCTGGATCAGGCGGAGGATCTTGGCCTGGGCCGTGAGCGGCATTTCGCCAATTTCGTCGAGAAAAACCGTCCCGTCGCCGGCGATCTCGAACAAGCCGGGACGGCCTTGTTTTCTGGCCCCGGAAAAGGCGCCGCCCACATAGCCGAACAATTCGCTTTCGAGCAGCGTTTCCGGGACGGCCGCGCAGTTGATGGTCACGAATTGGCCGCCCCGCCCGCTCCCCGTGTGTATGGCCTGGGCAAGGAGGTCCTTGCCCGTGCCGGATTCGCCTCGGATGGTGATGATGGCCTCGGTGGCGGCGATTTTTTCGGCGATGCCCACCGCTTGGCGCAACGCGGCGCTGGTGCCGATGATGTCGCTGAAACCGATCTCGTCGGGCTCGCACATGGTCTTGGCCAGGCTTTTTATTTCCTGCGCGTCCTTGACGATTTCAATGGCTCCCAGAACATCGCCGGAATCGTCCATGATCGGTCGGGCCGTGACAAAGTACTGCAGGCGTTTTTTCCCATGGAGCATGCTTTTCTTGACATTATTGAAGCGCTTTCCATGCAGGCAGTCGAGTATGGGGCTGTCCGGGAAATGCAATTCGCGGATATGCTTGCCGATGATGTCATCGGTCTGGCACTTGAAGTTGCTCCGGGCGATGCTGTTTATCAGGGTAAGGCATCCGCTTCCATCAATGGCAATAACCGATTCGTCGATATTGTCGAGGACGATACGGAGGAGGTTTTCTTGCTTTTCGTGCGGCATGACGCTGATAAACTGAATTTCGAGCAGATCGTTGAAACAGGCAAGCATTTTGAGGATGTTTTCGCGGGGGCAGGGTTTGTCCCCATGGTCGATCTCAATGAAAAGGTGTGCGCATCCTTCTTTTTGCACGACTTCCATTGTCAAGATATTAAGGCCATTGCGGGCAAGTTGTGAAGAAATATCGGATACGATACCGACACGGTCCTTGAAATTAAGATGCAACTTACTCATTTTCGCCCTCGGTCTGCAGCAAAATCATGCAAGGATACAACACAGGCAGGGCCGGAGATACGATCCTGTTGCCGGCGGCCGTCGGGAAAAGCAGGCGCAAGCTATTCCTGTTTGGGGTTGCCCGCAATCCTTGTCGGGAACTCTTTTATAGCGTGTGGGGGAAGAGGGCGGATTTCGGCCGGGGCGGCGATGGGAGGCGAAGGGCGGGGCTTCTGGCCGAGCACCACCCTTTTGCTCGTGCCAAACTGATCGCTTCCCCGCTCGACCTGGGGGAGCAATAGGTCGCAACGAAAAAGGGGCCGGCCTTTGGGCCAACCCCTTGATTTCTTTTTGGTGCGCCCGGCAGGATTCGAACCTGCGACCTACGGATTCGTAGTCTCGCGGATAGCTAAATTATATTAGCTAGTTATAGTGAATTTTTTAAAAATTTCGCTCCCATAGCCTCTCGCCCACCCTCACATTTTCCCGCCTTTTCGCCCCGATTCGCATCCCCGGTGGAGCAAAATTGGAGCAAGTGAAGCAGGGGATGGGGCGTAATTTAGATGGGCTCGCTCTCGCGGAACTGCGGCTCGGGTTCTTCCGTGCAATCATCCACCGGATATGTCAGTGTGAATGTAATTTTTAAAAATGGAAGAATTTTTTTTAATCCGTCATCAATATCTTTTATATCGTAGTCGTTTATTAAAAAATTATACGACTCGGTCAGTAGCTTGTTGTAATTATTTATAAAATAACGAATTTTAGGTTTAATCGGCACGCCAGACTGGATCAAGACGTTGAGCCGCTCCTCCACGGCTGCCAAATACTCTTGATCGATTTCATTGGATTTTTCCCCGACACACTCGCCAGTCAGCAGCCAATCCAGGCTAACCCCAGTTTTTGCTTTTAAATTTAAGAGAAATTCTGTGCTTGGGACACGTTTGCCTCTTAGGTAGGCATATAAAGTAGGGCCTGCGACCCCCATTACTTTGGCTTTTTCTTCAACGTTTTCTCCGGGAATTTTTCGAAGAGTAAGTTCAAGTCGGTCATGTATTTCCATGATAACCACCTAAAATAATAAATTAAAAATAAATGAAATTTATTTTTTATTTTGGTTGTTTTTTTAAAAAAATTGAAATAAAACGATTTTCAGGCAGTGAATGTAGGCTTCTCTGTCTCGTTTTTAAAAAAATAACATTTTTTGGAACGAGGTCAACCTCAATGCAACCCAACGTAAATATTACAGAATTGGAGATCAAGGCAGGGCTGTCACTTGCTGGATATTCGATCGCAGGTTTGGCGCATGACCTTGGTGTTTCAACAGCCCATATTCACAATGTCATCAAAGGTAATAGCAAGAGCAGAAAAATCAGTAATGCAATACGTGAAAAAGCAAAGCGCGTCAAAATCATAGTGATCGACGATTAGGTGCTCGCCATGGATCCGATTCTAGAAAAGTCAGATCTTGCAAAGGTCTTCAAGACGACCGTCAAGGCGATTGAAAACCATTTGTCACGCAAGAATTACGACATAATACCGGCTCCGATCCGGCTTGGCCGCCGTCCGGTGTGGCTTGAATCGCAGGTGCAAGAATTTTTTAATGCGAAGTTGACGGCGCAACAGGCGCTAACACCGCCCTCGTTGTCGCAAAAAAAGAAGCGCGGTCGGCCACGCAAGACAGTTTAGTTAAATCATTTATCGCACGGCGCGCAACATAACACTGATGCGAAAGCACTAATAATTGTATTCGGCTTCGCGCTGTGCAGCATCAAAATGGGAAGGGATGTCTGAAAAGCGAAAGCCCCGGCTGCAACCGGGGCTCACGGAAAATCAAATGGAATCACCTGACAATGATTCAATACGTCCTGTGGCCGGCAATGTCAATATAAATCCAGTCAACGAATTCGCGCAGGTGCTTGCCGCCGCTGGCATCGAACCGACCGAAATAATTACTGACGGCCACCTGCATCGCTGCCCCGTGTCAGGCCGCCCAAGGACCAAGGATGGTGCGTATCTTTTCCATGCTGATGAAAATCCATCCGGCTGGTTCCAGAATTTTGTGACCGGCGAAACCGGCACCTGGACCCAAAAACGCACCCAGCCACTGACCCCGGCCGAACGCAAGGCCCTGGCGGCGCGCATTGAGGCGGATAAGGCCCGCAGACAAGCCGAACTCGCCCAGGCCCAGGCCCAGGCCCGCGTCCGTGCCGAACGCATCCTGGCGAAACTGCCCCCGGCCAATCCCGAGCACCCATACCTGATCCGAAAAGGCATCCAGGCCGCGCCCGGAACCAAAGTTTCACCCGCAGAACTGCTCACGGTCCCCGTGCTCGACCCCGATGGCAAGCCCATGTCCATGCAATTTATCCAGCCGGACGGGCAAAAGCGTTTCCTGCGTGGCGGCCAAATCGACGGCGGCTTTTTCCCGATCAAAGGTGACCCCAGCCAACCCCTGCACATCGCCGAGGGCTACGCCACAGCCGCATCCATCCACGCGGCGACCGGCGCGACCGTGCTGGTCGCGTTCAATGCCGGCAACCTGCTCCCCGTGGCAAAGCAGGCCCGCAAATACTACCCCAACCGCGCAATCACGATCTGTGCCGACGACGACCATGCAACATTTGCAAAAACTGGCAAAAATCCGGGAATTGATAAAGGCACAGAAGCGGCAAAAGCAATCAACGCATCAATTGCAATGCCAAAATTCGACGTTGAGCGCGGAGAAAAAGACACGGACTTCAACGACCTTGCCAGACTGCAAGGGCTCGATGCAGTTAAGCATTGCCTCGATGAGGTAAATCAATTCAGTAAAGACATTGCAAAACATCAATCAATTCTCGACACAACAACCAGAGTCGTCGAAGAAGACGGCGTGCTCAAACTGGTAAAATGGGACGCCAAAGCCGAAATGGAAGTCTCGAAAGTCGTCGCATCATTCAAAATCGAACCTTTCGAATCCATCTATATCGACGGAGAAGGTCAATATATCAAGGCTCACTTGCAGAATTGCAAGAAGCGTCGAGAGATTACTTTGACGCCGGATTGCTGGATTTCATCACAAAAGTTCCTCAAGGTCCTTCCAGACGCTGAATTCAGTTTTACCGGCAACATTGAAGTCGTCCAGTTGGTCAAACGCCACGTCGCCCACTTCGACCTCGAACAAAAATCCGGCACCCGTACAGCGGGATTTCATCCAACGCCGACCGGCGAACTCCAATTCGTCACCGAGCACGGAGCACTGGCTCCTCATTGTTGTCGCACCGACTTGGTCTATCTCAACGAGATTGCGTCCGGTTGCTCTTTGCAACAGATCGAGCCCGCATTTCAAGAAGCGCTCACTTCGCTCAATCCAATTCTTTTCAACTTCAACGCGTATGAAGTCACCCTCCCCGTGCTTGGCTGGGCCACGGCTTGCTTCTTCAAAGATCGCATCCATGCTGAATACAAGTCCTTCCCACTGCTCAATATCGAAGGCGAGGCCGGCGCGGGCAAGTCCTCAACCGCCCGCGAGATCATCATGCGCCTCTGGGGCATCACATCCGCACCCCGTGCCATAGCCGAACAGACAAGATTTACCATGATGCGTCAGGTCTCCGCATCCAACACCATCCCGCTCATCTACGAAGAGAACAAATCCACGAAGATGAACGAGAAACAGGTGCAAATGGTCTCCAACCTGATTCGCGATACGTACAATGCCTTCGAAGGCCAACGCGGCTACGCCGACCAGACCATGCGCACCTACCGCTACGACGCTCCGATCTGCATCATCGGTGAAACCGGATTCAGCGAACCAGCCTTGCTCGACCGGCTTTGCACGGTCTCGCTTTCGCGCAACGTGAGTAAATCCTTTTTAGAGCACTTCCGCAGTATAAAGCTGCTCCCCCTGGAAGCTCTAGGCCGCACCTTGCTCGACTACGCTCTGACGGTCAGCCAGGACGATGTGGCGGCCGGCATCGAGGCCGAGCTCGCCCAAGTCGATCCCCGCCTCTCAGATCGCCCCCGCCTGAACGCGGCCATCATCCGGTTCGGCCTGCGCACCCTGGTCCGCATCCTTGGAGCCGAGGAACACATTTCCGATGATGAGATCCGATCCATAGACCAAGCCGTGATCAATACGACCTCGGACGAAGACGGCCCCACGCGCAAGTCGGCTGTCGACCGCATCCTGGAGCACATGGCCAGGATGGCGACCAAGGCCATGCCGCAGGAAGGCGCGACCAAACCCGTTTTCGAGGGGGGTGCCATCGAAAAAAGAATACATTTTCAGGTAGATGGAGAAGGAAACCTGCGCCTGTGGGTGTCTGGCGCCTACCCCATTTTTCAGCGCTGGGCCAAGGCCTACGGGTATGAGGCAGACATCTTGCCCGAGCCCACGTTTCGTAAGCAATTGAAAAAAGAGGGGTATTGTCTTGAGTGGAATAAGCCATTTAAATTCGGTGAGTTAACGCACAAGGGCGCACTGCTGAGTATCCCCCAGATGCAAGCAAAAGGCATCGAACTTGATTTTATCCAATGAAATCGGACTGGTAACCAAAAACAGCCCAGAGGTAACCGTTGGTAACCACGCAACACGCTGAAATAACTGAATGTAACCAAAGTAACCACTTCTGAAAACACCCCCCCCCTCTATAGGGGAGAAAATAGATAAGAAAACACCCCCCATAGTAGGGGGGTATCAAAAAAAAAGGTTACTTTGGTTACTTTGGTTACTTATGAATAAAATCAGCTAGTTAGAAAATGAAAAATGGTTACAAATGGTTACCACCGAATCATTTTTGGTTACCTAGCTGAATTTATTTAACAATCTAACCCAAGGAGCCTACCCATGGCCACGGTCACCCCCGAATTCCCCACACGGCCTTCTGCGCTTATCTCGCTGGTAAGTAATGACCTCGGACCACTCGGACCAGAAAGACGTGACCGACGTCCCACCCGCTTGCCGAGCGCATGGCTGGCGCGGTCTGATGTTCCGGCCCTCCCGACCGTACGGCCTGCTGGCTCTGTTCCGGGCTGATCTACGGCCACGGCAGGTTCACGCACAATATCAGTGAGATACCTAAAATACAGGACTTGTCGTCTTGTCTACTTGAAACAAATTTCTAACTAACTCAAGGAGATACGACATGATTATGACCACAACCACCACCGCCCTCGATACCAACACCCTAGCTATCTGGGAAGAATGGAATTTTGATCAAGACGAGGTTGGCGACTGGATTGCGATCGGATTCACCGATCCGGTCGAGGCCGGTGAATGGTATAATGCTGGGTTTCGGGTTGCCTCCGAGGCGGCAGAGTGGCGCAAGGCCGGATTTGTGGCGGAGGACGCAGCCGCATGGGAGGATGTTTGGCCTATTACTCCCGGAGAGACCGCCAAATGGGTCGAGGCCGGGTTCGACTATCGGGATGGCTGGGAATGGGGCGATGCCGGCTTTGCCGGTGATGAGCTGGATGAAGTTCTGGCTTGGTGCGACGCTGGGTTCGACACGCCAGCTAAAGCGCGAGAGTGGAGAGAGTACTACGAATTCGCACCTCTCGAAGCAAAATCCTGGCGTGACGCAGGGTACGAAGTGGAGTACGCCTACGCGTGGCGCTCGGCAGGTTTTACGCAGGCGGAGGCCGACGAATGGTACGCTGCTGGATTCCGCGACGTTGGGGAGGCCGTTGACTGGTTCAATGCCTGCCTGACCCCTAAAGCGGCAGCCGCCGCCAAGGAGGCTGGCCAAGAAGCGCCGGGCGAGGCCGAGTAACCCCCTCTATTTTATTCTTCACCTGCCCGAGCTTTTGCTCGGGCAGGCCACGTGGCCACATAGCCACCCTGGCAGACCTGGGCGAGCCCATCCCCAGGCCATTGCCGCTTGCGGCAATCCAGGTGCCAACCGGCGCATGGATCATGCTGATTTCGATTGGAGGGCGTCATGGCTGCAATCAAGATCATGGTTGATTACGAAGCCAATGGGCTTTGGTGCGATGAAGCAACATGGTATCGCGTCCCGCCTGCCCTCCGGGAACGGCTCTACGATTGGAACTGGTGGTGGGAGCTTGGAGAATATCAAAAAAGACGGGATGGCGCATACGGCCTCGACTATGACCCCGACGTTTGCGCTTGGATTGGTTTGACCCTGGCCATGCAAGCAAAGTTGGCGCTCCCGGACGCGCAAGTCATCTTTGTCCACGAGGCTAAATGGGACCGGGCCATTGCCCTGGCCCTAGCTGATGGGCGCCACGACGTGCCGAGAGGCCAGTACATCTACGAAATTTTCGCCGGCCCAGATAAGATCGAAGCCCGGCACGTTTAGGAGGAATAACCCATGCGCCCCGAAAAGTTGACCCCTGAAGAATTTGCCGCGAGGCAAGAAGCGTCGCAATGCCTGGCGGACAAGCACCGCAAGGCCATGGCCGAATCCCTGGCGATCTTCGAGGACGAGATAACCGGCAAGAGGCCGCCGACGAAGGCCCGCAACCCCTTGCTCGATTGGGCATAACAACGCGAGCCACGCCGGGCACTCCCCATGCTTGACCTCTCGCAACTGACCATCATTTCCGGCGGCCAGACCGGCGTTGACCGTGCAGCCCTCGACTTTGCCTTGGCCCATGGCATTCGGCATGGCGGCTGGTGCCCGCGCTGGCGACTGGCGGACGATCTATTCCGAGACGAGGCGCCTTTTTGAGCGGATATTTTCGGCGGACTGATCCATGCCCAGCATCCTTTTTTGTGGCGATTGCCACGGTGAATTTTCACACATCATCTGCGCTGGCCGAAAGGCCGACGCGATCATACTTCTTGGCGACCAGACGCCCAATCTTCCTTTGCCGGAAGAACTCGGCTCACTCTGGCCTCGAACCTTTTTTATCCTCGGCAACCACGACACAGAATCAACAGGATTTTTGATCGCGCACCGTGGCGATGCTTGGAGTCATAACTTGCACGGCCGTGTAGAAGAGGTGGGGCGGCTCCGCCTCGCCGGACTTGGCGGAATTTTTCGTGGTCGAGTTTGGCATCCAGATGGAGGAATCCGGTATCATTCCCGGCAAGAATTGTTGGAGGCCACACCACCCCGGCAACGATTCCTTGGCGACATTCCGGCGCTACATTGGTCGAGCATTTTTCCTGCTGATTTTGATCTTCTCCGCTGGCTCAAACCGATTGATATTTTGGTTACGCATGAGGCGCCTGAAAACCATCAACATGGCTTCCGTGAAATCGGAGATTTGACACGGGAAATTGGTGCGCGCCTACTTGTGCATGGACATCACCACGAAGGGTCAGTGGAAGGTAAAATTGAAGGAGAAATCCGAGTCGTAGGGCTCGGGCTTCGAGAGATCAAGCTGATCGAATTTTAGGGCAGGCCGGAAAGTATTTTTTGGCGAAAACCAAACTCATTTTTGCGGTTGCTGACGTTGCAAAGTATTCTGCTCATCAGCATCCTGGATCCGAATGGCATTGGCTAGTTGTTCCATCGTGGTTCTGAGATATTGAGCTAGCGAGTTTCCTCTTTTTTTTGCACGCTCTCGGATCACATCCATCACGACAACCTCGCACCGAAATTGAACATATTCGATGCCGGCATTCCGGTCTCGTTCCCGCATTGCGATTTGTCGTTCATTTGAAGTAAAATCACCCATTGTAATATCCTCCGCACAAATAAGAATACCGTGACATGATACACCCGTCAACCGTTACATGTTACTAGTCTCGACAGCGTTACATGAAACGATTAAGTGTATTCGTTTGTATTACATGTAACTTGATTAATTTATTGTAGAAATCATTTTGTATGCTTTTGTCATACACCTGGAAATCCAGGTATTGCGCCACGGAGTGGTGCGTAGGTGTGGGGTCCCCAGGCAATCGCCTGGGGACAAAAAATCGGATTTCGTCTAGCGGTAAGCGCTCACAGCTACAGGATTCGCCTCGGCTCATTGGTCAGCAAATATCTGGGCGGCAGCGAACCAAATTGCTTAAGCGAAACTTTGGACATACTCTCAATCAATTCGGCGGCATGCGCTGGGTTTCTTAGACGGCAGGTGAATGTTTAGAAACGTTACCCGATCCATGCAGCCGGGTTCAAATTGGCCCGTCATCCGGCTTGCGTTCCTTGACCAACGGGGCAAGCAGCGACTTAGAAAAATTTCGCAACAATCCCGCCGAAATAGTTGCAATATCCTACTGCTTAAAATATAAATTATTAATATATACTACGCAGTCGCAAGAGGTGGGCAATGTCGCTGTGGGGGAAAACGGCAATTGATGGAGCAATGACGTCAACCCTACCGCTGCTAGCACACCTCGCCGACGTGGCATTTACCCTCAACACGCTCTGTTGTCTGGAAATATATAGATCTCGGCTATCCTGCCTCTTTGGCAGACAATTTAACGACACTGACGCACAGCGTTTTGCTTGCTTGGCAGCGCTCCATGACATCGGGAAAGCTACACCTGGATTTCAAAATAAGAATACCCCGGGGAATCATCCGACCAATGGGCACATCGAACCGATTGGCGGTCTGTTCATTGGTTCGAATAAGGCTCGATTTCTGGAGGCATGTTCCTTCCTGAGTAGATGGGATGATCTTGGGGGAGCGAGCGTTTTCGAGTATCTTGCTGCCTCTTTTTCGCATCACGGCGAACCACTTACGGAATCGGACTTTGAACGTCCGGTAAAGGCGGGTTTGTGGCCGTCAAGTTCGCAGGCCCCAACTTGGCAGTTCCTGCATGAACTCGTCGAAGCCTTGAAGAAATGGTTTCCGGAAGCCTTCCGTAAGGATGCACCTTCCCTACCCCGGGAACCGGCGGGCCAGCACCTGTTCGCCGGTTTGGTGATGCTGGCCGACTGGATCGGATCGGACAAACGATTTTTCCCCATCACCCGGCAAGTTGCCCCTGGAAACGAGATGGTCTTTTCCCGAGCGGCGGCAACAAAGGCCCTGGCCACCATCGGCCTGAACGCAACACCTTGCCGCGTTGACATCACGGTCACTCCTGCCTTTGACCACCAGTTTTCCTTCCGGGCCAACGCCCTCCAACAGGCGGTCGACACCTTACCACTTTCCCAGAAAGGAGGACTTACCCTCATCGAAGCGGAGACGGGCTGGGGCAAGACCGAGGCCGCATTGCGTTTTTTTACACGTCTTTGGTGCGAGGGGTTGGTGGACGGACTCTATTTCGCCAATCCGCTCCGATTCGCCGCGACACAGCTTTTTGGCCGTGTCACCCGCTTCGTCGCCAACACCTTTGGGGATGCCCCGCCCTCTACCGTGCTCGCCGTTCCCGGCTATCTTCGGGTGGATGGCGTTTGTGGGACGATGCTCCCGGGCTTCGAGGTCCAGTGGGACGACGCCCCGGACCGACCTGCCGCCGAACGGCGCTGGGCCGCCGAGCATCCCAAGCGCTTCCTGGCCGCGCCCCTGGCCGTTGGCACCATCGACCAAGCCCTTTTAGGGACACTGCGGGTACGCCATGCCCATCTGCGGACAGCGGCCCTTTGCCGATCACTGCTCGTGGTGGACGAGGTCCATGCCAGCGATACCTACATGACGCGTCTCACCCTGGGGCTCTTGGACTTTTTCCGACGCGCCGGGGGCCAAGTCCTCCTTCTTTCCGCCACCCTCGGTGGCCATGTCCGCCAACAATACTTGAACGGCTTTCAGGGGGGGCGCCTGCGTCCCTCACTTGCGCAATGCCTGGAGGCACCCTACCCAGCCATCACCACTGTGGCGGGCATGCTGCCCGTTACCGACGACCGCCCCCCGGAGGCTCGGAAAAAGCCCGTCCGGGTGCTTCCGCTCACAATTCAGGATGCTCCCGAGACCGTGGCCGAACTGACGGTCGCGTGTGTCGCCCAGGGGGGCCGGGTACTGGTCCTCCGAAATGCCGTGGCCACGGCCCGCGAGACGCAAGCCGCCCTGGAGGCGTTGCTTCCGCCCGAACGGCTTTTCTCCGTGGCGGGGGCGGCCTGTCCCCACCATGCCCGCTACGCGCGCTCGGATCGTCAACAGCTGGACACGGAGGTGGAAAATCGTTTCGGCCGACATGGCGACTGCCAGGCCGGGGTGTTGGTCGCCACCCAAACCCTGGAACAGTCGCTGGACGTGGATTTCGACGTGCTCATCACCGACCTGTGTCCCATGGACGTCCTGCTCCAGCGGCTTGGACGCCTGCACCGCCACCGTGATCGCGATCCCAGTAGGCCGGCCGGGCATGCCCTACCCGTGTGCCATCTCTTGACTCCGAAGACGTTTGGCGCGGACGGTCTACGCGCGGCCAGGAGGCATCAATACGGAAAGGAGCGGGCCTATGAGAATCTCCTGGCCGTCCTGGCCACCTGGGAACGAATTTTGGCCCTGGACGCGGACCAGAAAGTCCTACGCATTCCGGAAATGAGTCGGGATCTCGTGGAGAGGGCGCTGCATCCCGAGATCATGGCTGATGTGGCCAAGCGTCATGGCATGCAACAGGAATTTAAGGATCTTATCGGGCGACAGGGAGCGCGGGGCCAAAACGCAAGATTGGCTAGCATCGACTGGGGCAAGCCGTTCACGGAAAGCGCCGGCACCCGGGAAGGGTTGACCGTGGGGACTCGCCTGGGCCTTCGGGACCGAGCCGTCCGTTTCGCCTCGCCTCTCGGCAGTCCCTTCGGCAACGCCGTGGAGGAGTTGACGGTTCCGCAATGGATGGCCCCGGAAAGCCCGGAGGAGATCGAGCCGGAGGTACTTGAGGCGTCCCCCCTTGGCTTCCGATTTCGGCTGCAACGGTTTGTGTACCGCTATGACCGGTATGGTCTTTCCAAGGAGGCTTCATGACGGACAATCTGCTTGTGGATCCTGTGTTCCGGATCCGGACCGAGGAAGGTGTCGTCCAGGCGTCGCTTCCAGGGGTGCTGGCGATGCTCGGGCGCGATGCCGTGTTTGATTTCCCCGGATTGAGACCCCATCAACGCCACCCCTGGCATGCCTTCCTGTGCCAGCTCGCGGTCATGGCCCTAGAGGAGGCCGGGGAAAACGAGTGGCCGGACAGGCTGTCCGAGGAGGATTGGCGGGGTTATATTCGTGGTCTGACGCCCGATTATCCCGACGACGCGCCGTGGCGGCTGGTGGTGGCTGATCTCGCCCGGCCGGCATTTTTACAGCCGCCCGTTCCCGAGGGAAGCCTAGCCGGGTTCACGGGCATGGCGGACGCCAATGCGGCTTCACCGTTCGATCTCGACGTCCTCGTCACTTCCAAGGAGCACGGGGAAAAAGGGAAATCGAATGGGCAGCCCACGGCTGAGGAATGGGCGTTCGGACTTTTGCTGCTCCAGACGTTTAGTGGATATCTTGGCCGAGGCAATCAGAGCATCTCACGCCAAAATGGTGGAACCGCCGCCAGACAGGGGGTGTCTCTGACGTTTTCACCAAGACCAGGGGCAAACTGGAAACGGGATTGCCGCGTGCTCCTAACGTCCATGGACTCGAACTGGGATAATGAGCTGTTCCATCAGGGGAGTGGGCTGCGCCTCCTCTGGCTTGATCCGTGGAAGGGCGACAAGGATGATGCCCTTTCGCTGTGTAATTTGCATCCCCTGTTCATCGAAATTTGTCGCCGAATTCGGTTGACGCTCGGATTAGATGACGCAGTTTCATTCCGCGTCAAGGGTACAGAAGGGACAAGGGTTGAAGCTAAACATCTCAAAGGTGTCCTCGGTGATCCCTGGATTCCAATCAACGTCGGTACGAAAGGAGGAGCCAAGGCTTACAATTCAGAGCCACATTACAGCGTTGCACATCAAGTCATGTTCGACACGAGGGCTTTTGAACCGTGTCTACTGCAGCGCTTCCATCCCGGCGATCCAGCCACCGGAGCCTCGCTGACCTTTCGGGTCTTTTCCCGCACAGAGGGCGGTAGTGACGGCTATCACGAACGCATCATCCCCATTCCTTCGAAGGACCGTCCTTTTTTTGCCGCCCGCCATACGGACGCGGCGGCCATGGCCAAGTACATGGCTAGAATGGCCTGGGACGCCCGGGTCAGGGTCCTGCGCCCGGCCGTGCTGCAACTTCTCCAGGCATCCAGGGAGACCCCCGAATTCAAGCAGCCAGAGACGGCGGCCTGGGCGTCCAGATTCTCGGATACCCTGGACCGCGCCATTGACGAGGCCTTTTTCCCGGCTCTTTGGGACTGCCTCGAGGCCATGGGCGAGGCGTCCTTCGAACCCCACTTCCTGCGTCCATGGAGCCAATGTCTCATCGCCTCGGTGCGAAGGGAGTTCAAAAGAGCCTGCGCGTCCCTTCCCGTATCAAGTGCGCTGGCCTACCGGGCCATGGCCAAGGCGGAATGTCTTTTGGAGGGAAGTCTGCGCAAGAATCTGGTCATCAAGGAGGCGGCATGACCGGGGAAAGAAAGCATCTGTCATCGGTGGTGGCCGAGTTGGCTAGTGTCATCGGACACGACAAGTTCCCCAAGGGCGATTTGGCCGAACTGCGCCGGTTGCGCCCGGAAACCCCGCCACCGGCCTATTGGCGATTGCTCTTCGACCGCGTTCCCGAGGACTGGCGACGGAAGGAATGGCAGGAGCGCGCCTGGACCATCGTCATGTCCGGCATGGCGATCATGGCCCCCCGGGTTCACGCGACCTCAGCCCCCCTGGGACGGGTCATGGCCCGCATCGGCGGAAGCACGGCCGAAAGCCGGCTGTGGCAACTTTTGCGTGTCCGGGGCGAGCAGCTTGAGGACCACATCCGGATGCTGGCTCGATTCCTGGCCGCCAAGGAAGAACGCATCGACTGGACCGACCTTGCCCGACTCCTTTTGACCGCCGACGAAGGCAAGCGTGATGCCGTGTGCCGCAAGCTGGCCCGGGACTTCTACATGGATAATTCCCGCCAACAACCCGCCAATGCCATTGACTAGGAGAACGCCATGACCGCACCCCGTTTCATCCAGATCTCCATGCTGTCAAGTTATGCCGCCGTGCTGCTCAACCGCGATGACGCCGGGCTGGCCAAGCGTATGCGCTTTGGCGGAGCGGTACGCACCCGTGTCAGTTCCCAATGCCTCAAACGACATTGGCGCATTGCCGAGGACGACCATGCCTTGTGCAAGATCGATCCGGCGCTGACGCGAAGCATCCATTCCCGGGAAATTTTCTCGCGGCTGATCGAACCGCGCCTTCTGGAACAAGGATACGAGAAGGGCTCCGTCCATGCCGTGCTCAAGGGTATCATGCAGGCGCTCTACGGGGGCAAGGACAAAGGGGGTGACGATGCCGCATCGACGGATACGGATAAACATCCCCTGTCCCGTAGCGAGGTGATCGTCCTTGGCGAACCGGAGGTGGAGTTTCTTATTGATCGGGCCAAGACGCTCCTGGAGGCGGGCAAGGCAGCACAGTCGGATGCCAAGGCGATCGACAAGCTGATCAAAGGGCTTCTCAAGAATAAGGAGGCCAAGGAGAACTTCAAGGCCTTGGCCAATGGCGCCGGCATCGACGCGGCCATGTTCGGCCGTTTCGTCAGTGGCGATCCCGAAGCGCGCATCAATGCTGCTGTGCACGTAGCCCATGCCTTGACCGTGCACGCCGAAACGGCCGAAACCGACTACTTCACGGCCGTGGACGACCTGACCACCGCCTCCGAGGGCGGCAGCGGCCATCTCGGGGCGGCCGAACTGACCAGCGGGCTGTTTTACACCTACGCCGTGGTGGACGTGCCCCAGCTCGTTTCCAACATCACCGGCGAACCGTTCGAGAACTGGCAAAAGGCCGATCGAAGCTTAGCCGGACGCACGGTCAACCACCTCATCCGCCTCATGGCCACGGTTTCTCCCGGAGCCAAGCTCGGGTCCACCGCTCCCTATGATCATGCCGGGATGGTCCTGGTCGAGGCCGGCGAGCGTCAGCCACGGACCCTGGCCAACGCCTACCTGGATCCGCTGCACCTTTCCGGGGGAAATTTGTTCGGTCGGGCCGTATCGGCGCTTTCCGACTATCTCCAGACCATGGATACCATGTACGAGCCTGAAGAAGGCATGTCGGAATGCAGGGAGAGGCGCTGGCTGGCTTGTCGGGTTCCGACCGCCGAGATGCCGGGATTCGCGGACTGCCAGGGCCTTTCCCTGCCAAAGCTGGCCAAGGCCGTAGAAAACGCCATCATCCAGGGGGAGCTGGCATGACCGAATTCATGGTGTTGCGTCTGACCGGACCGCTCATGGTCTTCGGCGACGTGGCAGTGGACGAGAACCGGCCCACCGCGCAACTCCCGTCCCAAAGCATGCTGACCGGCCTCGTGGCCAATGCCCTGGGCTGGCGGGCCAGGGAGGGAGCGCGTCTCAACAGGCTTCAGGAGCGTATCGTCTACGGAGCCCGACGGGACAGGGTGGGCGAAACCTTCACGGATTACCAAAACGTGCACATCGCTCCTGGCCAGACCATGTGGCGATTCCGGACCACAGGCCCGCTTAAGCGGGGAGGACTGAAGTATGACAATGTGCAGCGCTGGCGGGACTATGTGGCCGATGGGGCCGTCACCGTCGTGCTGGCGCTGACGCCGGAGGATGAGCCACCGACCTTGGATGCCGTGCGGCGGGCCTTTTTGCGCCCGGCCCGGCCATTGTTTCTGGGACGGGTTTCCTGCCCCCCCTCCGGGCCGCTGTACCGAGGGAAGGATGTCATGGCCTCGAGCGTTCCCGAAGCGTTGGCCCTTGTTTCGAGTCTTGAGACGCCGGGAGGCGATTTTCTGGCCCAATGGCCCGGTCAAGGGACTTTCTCGGGGGTGACGGATACATCTTCCCGTCTTGTGGAGCGGGCCGACTTGCGCGACTGGTGCAATGATCTCCACCAGGGACGCCGGATCGTTGCCGAGGCTCGGCTTCGGCCCGAACCGAACCGGGCCGAGGAGGGATAAGATGGCGCTTTATATGATGCAACTGGAGATCGTCCCCAGGCGCCTTATTGAGTGGAGCCACCAGACGGGCATCACGGCTGTGGATCGGGGCTACCTGGTCCACAGCGCCATGCGAATCGTTTTTGGCGACAGCGCGCCCCAGCCGTTTGCCCTATTCGGCAACGCCGACAATCCCTTTCTCAAGGTCTTGGGCTATGGGCCGACCGGCATTGAGGCCTTGCGAGCAGCTGTTTCCCTGGCCGAGCCGGTGCTTGTCGAGGCATTTCCGGTGGAACGAATGCTGGGCAAGACGATGCCCGCCTTGTTCGCGACCGGTTCACGGTTCGCCTTTCAGGTGGAATGCTGTCCGATCACGCGGAACAGTCGGGATGGCAAAATTCGGGAAAAGGATGCCTTTCTGGCTGCCTGCGACGCCGCGCCCGAAGGAGGAGTGGAGCGAGCCTCGGTGTATTCGGGCTGGGTCGGAGCGGAGGTAGCCCGGGATGGAGCGGCTGAATTGTTGGAATGTTCCATGAAGGGATTTCGGATGTTTACTCCCGTGCGTCGCAAGGGCAAGGGCAATATGGCCAGGAGCATCGGGCAGCGGCCTCGGGCGCGCCTGGACGGCGTGTTGCGGGTAGGCGATCCTGGAGCCTTTGCGGCGCTTTTGGCTCGGGGGCTTGGGCGTCACCGGGCTTTTGGCCTTGGCATGTTGCTGCTGCGTCCGGTGTAAGGCATGCTTCGGGGAAGGCTTGGGCTGGAAACGGCCCGGATTCCGCATGCCGACCGCCATGGACTGCTTTGGCTGTCCCGTGGACAGCTTTCCGTCACGGAAGGGACGTTGCAGTTTTGTGCTTCCGGCAATGGCGAACTTGCGGCGGGGATGTACGATATTCCCTATCAGGGGGTATCACTGCTCCTGCTTGGTCCTGGAGTCAGTCTGACCCATGATGTCTTTCGCCTCTGCGCCCGCCATGGAACTGGACTCGCCGCCGTGGGCGATGATGGAACACGCCTGTATACGGCGCCGCCCCGTGGCCCGGATCACAGTGCCATGGCGCGTCGTCAGGCCATCTTGTGGGCCGATCCGGACAGTCGTTTGTCCACGGCCATTGCCATGTATGCCATACGACTCGGAGAAGCCCCCCCACGCGGGGACATCGCTGCCCTTCGTGGGATCGAGGGCGCGCGGATGCGAGAGATGTACAAGCTGTTGGCCAGACAATATGGCATTCCCTGGGAGGGGAGACGATATGATCGCAACAGTCCTGAGGAGACAAATGCCGTGAACATGTCGGTCAACCATGCGGCAGTCGCGACCAGGGCCGCCGCCGAGATCGCTGTCGCGGCCACGGCGACGATACCCCAACTCGGGTTTATTCATGAGGATTCATCCCTTTCCTTTGCTCTTGATATTGCGGACTTGTTCCGGGATGAATTTACCTTACCCGTGGCGTTTGGAGGTTACAAACGCTGTCTGGAGGATGAATCGCTGGTATTGGAGCGTGAAGTCCGCAAGCTGGCCGGAGCAACGATGCGTCGTAACGGGCTGATTCCATCAATGATAGAGCGGATCAAGGAGCTATTTGGTGCCGATGACCGTGGTGGTGACACGTAACGTTTCGGGACGTACGCGTGGTTTTCTTGCATCGTGTATGCTGGAGGTCGCACCGGGTGTCTACTGTGCGCCACGAATGTCGAGAGGGGTTCGCGACCGAGTGAAAAGCGTCCTTGACGGTTGGTTCTCGGCCGAGCGGGATGCATCGCTCGTGCTGCTTTGGGCGGATGGCAGCATGCCAGCCGGGCAAGGCGTTTATGTGCTTGGCACTCCGCCGTATGAGCTTTTGGATTATGACGGATTTATCGTCAGCCGGCATCCATGCCCTGGCAATATCAATATTTTAGAATAGGGCAACATCCATTATCCTGCAAGAGTCTTCCCCGCTCGCGCGGGGGTAGTCCCGCGGCCGAGTTCGCGCGATGGTTGAATCAGGTGTCTTCCCCGCTCGCGCGGGGGTAGTCCCAAAGCTAGCGTCCATACTCGAGGTGTCATGTAGTCTTCCCCGCTCGCGCGGGGGTAGTCCCGGAGGTCCGCCATAGGGGTTCTCGATCGGCTCGTCTTCCCCGCTCGCGCGGGGGTAGTCCCAGGATATCGCCGGCCTGAAAAGGGGAGATCATGTCTTCCCCGCTCGCGCGGGGGTAGTCCCAGTCTCGAAATTGTCTGTTTGCGATGTATGGCGTCTTCCCCGCTCGCGCGGGGGTAGTCCCGATCGCTTCACAGTGTCCCCCGTGGGCCAGGAGTCTTCCCCGCTCGCGCGGGGGTAGTCCCCGGGATAGTCTGGTTAGTCATGCGGCGTTGCAGTCTTCCCCGCTCGCGCGGGGGTAGTCCCCAGGCGTCAGCGGCGGCCATCATGGCGGCTGAGTCTTCCCCGCTCGCGCGGGGGTAGTCCCAGCTCCCAGCTTCCGGTCGGCTTCACCAACGAGTCTTCCCCGCTCGCGCGGGGGTAGTCCCTCCGGGTAGTCTTGGCCGAGCTGCGGATAGGCGTCTTCCCCGCTCGCGCGGGGGTAGTCCCAAGGACAGCTTGGTTAGCCATGCGGCGTTGCAGTCTTCCCCGCTCGCGCGGGGGTAGTCCCAGGCCTGGCCCCTCCTGCGCATGGCCGCCCAGGTCTTCCCCGCTCGCGCGGGGGTAGTCCCGCGCGAAGGTGGGATGAAGCGGTGGGCTGGTGGTCTTCCCCGCTCGCGCGGGGGTAGTCCCTGGTTACCCTCGACGCCAACGCCTCGGAACTGGTCTTCCCCGCTCGCGCGGGGGTAGTCCCTTAGGATCTTTCCCGAGCCTGCCGATAAGCATGTCTTCCCCGCTCGCGCGGGGGTAGTCCCGCATCCGGTGACGGTCTTCCAGCCGTATTTGGGTCTTCCCCGCTCGCGCGGGGGTAGTCCCTTAACCTGTACTGCCGGACGTGCATCGATTCCGTCTTCCCCGCTCGCGCGGGGGTAGTCCCTCACCATGGACGCGGCCGAAGCCAAGGCCCTGGTCTTCCCCGCTCGCGCGGGGGTAGTCCCCAATCGCGGTCATTGCCCCTGAGCGTCTGCTTGTCTTCCCCGCTCGCGCGGGGGTAGTCCCTTTTACAGCACCCCTCAAAAAAAAAGGGGGTGGTCTTCCCCGCTCGCGCGGGGGTAGTCCCCCAGCTGGCCACGGATGCGGAATGGGAGCTGGGTCTTCCCCGCTCGCGCGGGGGTAGTCCCATCCATGATCGACTGCTGGAGATGGCCCCGTGGTTTTCCCCGCTCGCGCGGGGGTAGTCCCTTCCAGGCGTCGATTTGCCGGATGCAGTAGGCGTCTTCCCCGCTCGCGCGGGGGTAGTCCCCGTGACAGCGCCGGACGGTGCTACCACGCAAAGTCTTCCCCGTTCGCGCGGGGGTAGTCCCCGCAGCGGCGGCGCAGTGTCGGGAGAGTCGGCGTCCTCCCCGCTCGCGCGGGGGTAGTCCCTGTACGAGGACGCAATGGAGGTGGTGGGATGGGTCTTCCCCGCTCGCGCGGGGGTAGTCCCGCCCTTGATGATGTAGTCTCCTGGACGTCCGGGTCTTCCCCGCTCGCGCGGGGGTAGTCCGATGGGGGCAATGCACCAATGTCTTCGATGCATCCATATAAATTCGCGTGGGTGGTGGAGATTACCACTGACGATGAAAAGCAACACTGCGCCTCAAAAAAATTCTTCAATGCAAAAAAGATACTGTAGAAATGTTTTCTACGAAAAAAATGATGAAAATTTTTCTTTTAAAAAATACAACGGATAAATTATATCAAGAGTAGAAATGGGAAATCTTGTGTTTCTAAACATTACAGCGTAGAATAATTTTATATGCTGCGGTCTACAGTGCACAACAGTGCGCCAAAATAAGAGGCTGTCGAAGGGTAGTCTCCTTCGACAGCCGAAACCCGGATCCGAAGGGCCGGCAGGGCACAGGAGTACACGCTATGTCCACAGCTCAGTATTCTGCCAATGAAACTTGTCGTCTACAAGTGAGCTTTGTGATCGATTTTTGCGAAATGGTCGCCGATGTATCCATCGAAATCAACCCAGATTGTCTAAGACTGTAGTATGCTGCTGACTGGCGCGGCATATCTGGCCGATCATGGCGAGGTCATCGCCACTGGCGAAATCCAAACATCTTTTTCCGACATCGGCAATGCGTCCGCCCAGGATTAAGCGGGCTCAACGGAAGTGTTCCGGAATCTGGATTTCTACGGGATTGATGCAGACCGTTACCCCCGAGCTGAAGCTGTCTTTAAGGCAACTCTAGCGCGACTGGATGAGGTCACAATGCGATTACAAGAAGCCACCATGGAGGAAAACCAAATATCCGCCAGGGTCATCTATCGAGTAAGGGCGGATGTCAAAACAATCATCGCCATCCCATTTCGCCCGATTGTGTATGTCGGCGCGGAGTGGCCGAAGGAGCTACTTGATTTTATTCCCATGGTTGACTTCAGGTCCGCCAAAAATTGAAACCAAAGGGCCGGGGTATGAGCGAATTTGTCTATGATATTAACGAGCTGGCGGAAGAACTCAAAACAACGCCCGGAGCTATCCGGCAGCATATTTTCCGTAAAAATTTCAAGGCGGTCCCTCCGCCGGTAAAGCTCGGCAGACGCGTGGTATGGATGAAGGACCGGGTAAAAGTCTGGCTGAACGAACGCGCCGACAATTCGACCCCAACCATTACCCCCCCTGCGCAACCGAAGCCCATCCAAACCGCATCGGCCACAGCGGAGCAGTCTGCGAAACGTAAACGCGGTCGCCCCAGGAAAGCCCTTTAATCTTACGCAGGCCCTCTCACGACAACTGTATAAAA